>CAZIAA010000324.1:0-2188 GCA_964537365.1 uncultured Sandaracinobacter sp. | reverse complement strand
ATTGCCCGCGCCAAGGCCGAAATCTTCGAAGGCGTGGAACCGGGCGGCACGGCGATCTGGCCGGCCGACAATGTGCATGCGCCACTGCTGGCGCAAAGCGCGCGGGAATTGGGCCTGCATGGGTTGAGTTTCGGTTTCCATTCTGAGGCCGATGTGCGCGTGCTCGATGCCGAGATCGGCGCGGAGGGCACGGATTTGCGCGCCGATGTTGCCGGCCATGTGCTGCGCTGTCACATCGGCACGCCGGGGCGGCACTGGGTCGGCAATGCGCTGGCGGTTCTGGCCACGGTGAGGGCAGTGGGTGGCGACCTCGATGCAGCGGCCGAAACGCTGGCCGATGCCGGCGATCTGGCCGGGCGCGGCGCGCGCATCGCACTGCAGCTGCCGGATGGTGTGGCGCTGCTGATCGACGAAAGCTATAATGCCAATCCGGTGTCGATGCGGGCCGCGCTGGCGGTGTTGCGCGATACCCCGGCCGGGCGGCGGCTGGCAGTGCTGGGCGCCATGCGCGAACTGGGGCCGCAGTCGGATGCGCTGCATGCCGCGTTGGCCGAGGCCCTGCATGAGGCGAAGGTCGACGCAGTGGCGCTGGTCGGCGCGGAAATGCAGGCGCTGCGCATGGCCGGCGCAGTGCATCTGGGCGATGCAGCGGCCGCCAGCGACTGGGTGCGGGCGCATTTGCGGGCCGGTGACGCATTGTTGGTCAAGGGATCGAATTCGGTCGGGCTTGCTGTGGTCGTGCAGGCGGCGCGGGCGCTGGGGGAACGGCAATGATCTTTCATCTGGCGGAATGGCTGGGCTTCCCGGGGCCGCTCAATGTGCTGCGTTATCTGACATTCCGGTCCGGCGCGGCGCTGATGACGGCGCTTTTCATCGGCCTGCTGCTCAGCCCGCGCTTCATTGTCTGGCTGCGCGCCAGTCAGGGCCAGGGCCAGCCGATCCGCGAGGACGGGCCGCAAAGCCATCTGATCACCAAAAGAGGCACGCCAACCATGGGCGGGCTGATGATTCTGATCTGCCTCACTGCGTCGACATTGCTGTGGATGGAATGGAACAAGCCTTTTGTCTGGGCGGCGCTGTTCGTGACCCTCAGCTTCGGCACCATTGGTTTTCTCGATGATTACAACAAGGTGGTGAAACGCACCAGCGCCGGCATTTCCGGCCGCATGCGGCTGGTGCTGGAATTCGCCATTGCCGCCATCGCCACATATTATGCTTCGCGCTTTTCCGGGACGACATTGTTCTTTCCCTTTCTGAAGGATCTGGGTGTCAATCTCGGGCCATTTTATATTGCCTTTGGCGCGCTGGTGATCGTGGGGGCAGGCAATGCCGTCAATCTGACGGATGGGCTGGATGGCCTGGCCACCATGCCGGTGATCATGGCCGCCATGACCTATGGCGCCATTGCCTATCTGGTCGGCAACGCCGTGTTCGCCAATTATCTGGGCGTTCATCTGGTGCCCGGCGCTGGCGATCTGATCGTCTTTGTCGGCGCGCTGGTGGGCGCCTGTCTGGCATTTCTGTGGTTCAATGCGCCGCCGGCCGCCGTATTCATGGGCGATACCGGCAGCCTGGCGCTGGGCGGCGCCATCGGCACCATTGCTGTCGTCACCCATCATGAACTGGTGCTGCTGGTGGTGGGCGGGCTGTTCGTGCTGGAAGCCGTGTCGGTGATCGTGCAGGTGGCAAGCTTCAAGATGACCGGCAAGCGGGTGTTCAAAATGGCCCCCATCCACCACCATTTCGAGCAGCTCGGCTGGCCGGAATCGACGGTTGTGGTGCGCTTCTGGATCATTTCCATCGTCCTCGCTCTCAGCGGCCTCGCCACGTTGAAGTTGCGCTGATGCAGATGACGGCCCAGTTGCGCGGCAAACGCTTTGCAGTCTACGGCCTGGCCCGGACCGGCCTGTCGGTGCTGCGCTTTCTGCACCGTTCGGGGGCGGAGATGCTGGCCTGGGACGATTCCGCTGCGGCCCGAGACGCCGCGCGCGCCGCCGTTGCCGAGGTGCAGTTGCAGGATCTGATGGCGGTGCCGCTGCAGGGTCTGGACGGGCTGATCGTATCGCCCGGCGTGCCGCTCGATCGGCATCCTTTGGTCGCGCGCGCGCGCGCGGCCGGGGTGCCGATTCTGGGCGATATGGAACTGTTCCAGCGGGTGCGCCCGCAGCTGCCGCCGCACAAGCTGGTG
>CAZIAA010000323.1:0-2202 GCA_964537365.1 uncultured Sandaracinobacter sp. | reverse complement strand
GTCCGACCCCCAGATTCGTAGTCTGGTGCTCTATCCAGCTGAGCTACGGGCGCCTAGGGTTGCGGCTGCTAAAGCAATGTCGTGGCGATTGCAAGTGCCGCTCTGCTGCCGTTAAAGGCGAAGGGTGATGAAATTCCCGCCTGTCCTGATGGCCGCCGCGCTGCTGGCCGGTTGCGCTGCCTCTGGCAGATACCCGACGCTGCAGATTCGCCCCGGTGAAACCCCGCGCACCATCCCCGCGCCAGACACCACGGCCGCGCCGGAATTGCCCGCCGCAGCGCGCGACAGCCTGCGCGCCGATCTGGCGCTGGCCGAACAGGCACTGCAGGCGGCACAGGCGCAGTTGCAAAGCGCGCGGCAAATATTGCTGACGGCGCTGGCCGCCAATGGCGTATCGACGCCCGGCAGCGACGCCTGGAGCAATGCGCAAGTGGCGCTGTCGCAGTTTCAGGACAGCCGCGGGCAGCTGGCGGCGGTCGATGCCCGTCTGGCGCCCTTGCAAATGCAGGTGGATGGCCTGCCGCCCGACGATCCGGACGCCCGCCGCCTTGGCGAGCTGGAACGCCGTCTGGCGGAAATCAGCGCCGACGCCCAGACACAGATGCAGACGGCCAATGCGCGCCTGCGCAACTGAGGGCTGATTTTGCCGCGCCCCATGTTTTGCCAGGACCATGTTTTGCCAAACCTGTGTTTTTGCCCCGGCTGTGTTATGCTTTGCCGGTAAATCAGTCAGCAATCCAGCAAGGAAGGACAGACGGATCATGCAGGGAATCGGAAAATTTCTGACAGTGGCTGCGACGGCAGGCGCATTTTTCATGGCGGCCTCGGCCGTCGCGGCGGAGCGGGCGCCCGGCGTGATCTATAACAACAAGGGTGACAAAATCGGCACCGTAAAAGTTACCGACGCGCCGCAGGGCGTGCTGCTGCGCCTCGAAGCATCCGGTCTGCCCGCCGGCTGGCATGGTCTGCATGTCCACGCCAAGGGCGACTGCAGCGACGCAAGCTTCACATCCGCCGGCGCGCATGTGCATGCCGGTGACGAAAAGGCCGTGCATGGCCTGCTGAACAAGGATGGTAATGAAGCCGGCGACCTGCCCAATATTCATGTCGCCGCCGATGGCACCGTCCAGGCCGAACTTTATTCCACTCTGCTGTCGGTCGATGGCAATGGCGACCGGCCAGCGCTGCGCGACGATGATGGCTCCGCATTGATCATCCACGAGAATGTCGACGACCATCTGACCCAACCCATCGGCGGCGCTGGCGCCCGCATCGGCTGCGCCATCATTCCCTGACGCTGTGTCCCGGAGTGCCGGCCCGAACCGGGGCCGGCACTCCAGACCTCAGTTACGTTCGCGGGTCTGCAAAAAGCGGACGTCGGGGTGGCGATCAGTGATGTAGTTGAGATCCCACAGGTCTTTTGCCAGAAACACTGGCTGCTGATCGCGATCGGTCGCCATCTGCCCACGGTGCATGCGGGTCAGATTGGCCAGCTTTTCCGGATCCTCGGCCACCACCCAGCGCGCCGTTCCATAAGGTGACGGCTCCAGCGCGGCTTCCACCCGATATTCCGCTTCCAGCCGGGCCAGCAGCACATCCAGCTGCAGCTGGCCGACGACTCCGACGATCATCTGCGCGCCGATTTCCGGCCGGAACACCTGAATGACTCCTTCTTCGGCCATATCGTCCAGCGCCTTGTTCAATTGCTTGGTGCGGGTCGGGTCGCGCAATTGCACCCGGCGCAGGATTTCCGGGGCAAAATTCGGCAGCCCGGTGATGGTGACGGGCGGGCCATTGGTCAGCGTGTCGCCAACGCGAATGGTGCCGTGATTGGGAATGCCGATGATGTCGCCGGGGAGTGCTTCATCCGCGGTTTCGCGTTCCTGGGCGAAGAACAGCGTCGGCGAATGAATGGCGATCTGCTTGCCGGTGCCGCTTTGCGTCAATCGCATGCCGCGCTGAAACCGCCCCGAACACAGCCGCATGAACGCCACCCGGTCGCGGTGCATGGGATTCATATTGGCTTGCACCTTGAAGATAAACCCCGTCACATGCGGATCATCGGGCGCCACCGGTTGCGGTTCCGCCGGTTGCGGCTGCGGCCCGGGGGCATAGCGCGCCAGTGCCTGCATCAGCGGATCGATTCCAATCACCCGCAATGCCGAGCCGAAATAAACCGGGGTCAGATCGCCATGGCGATAG
>CAZIAA010000322.1:0-2215 GCA_964537365.1 uncultured Sandaracinobacter sp. | reverse complement strand
CCGCCATGTTCTTCGCGAAACGGCAGACCGAGCACGCCGGCTTCGGCGAGAAGCGGCCAGCAATCGCCATCCGCCGCGGCATCCAGTCGCGATTGCAGCGCCCGCTTCAAGGCGTCCATTTCGGTCATCCCCTGCCCTTTCCTGTTCTGCGCCGCGCATGACCGGCGCAATCCCTGTCCGCCGACTCAGAGCCGCGCCGGCGCCAGCTCCGCGACTTACACTGCTAGGCTGCAAGCGCTGCGATTCCCAGTCATTTGCAGGTGCGGCTTCACCCTGCAAATTCTGTAATTAATCTACTATCAGATGTGCTGACATTGTCGCGCGTCGGCCGTAACATCGGCGATGTCCGCGCCCGATCCATGTGGTCACCAAGCCGTTGCCGAGCGGTGCCCGCCGCACCAGCATCACCACCACGCGAGGGGCAGAAACGCGCGCGACACCATGTTTCGAATTCCGCCCGCAGGCGAATCATCAGGGAGGCATTGGTCAATGCTGCAATGTGCAAAAACCACGGCACGGACAGATCGCGAATGGCTGGAGTGGGCGATCGGCCGCATCGAAGCCGATTACAACCGGTCCGCCGACACGCATCTGCTGCCCGTGCCATTGCCGGCCTTGCCCGACATCGCGCTTTACCTGAAGGATGAATCGAGCCACCCGACCGGCAGCCTCAAGCACCGCCTGGCGCGCTCGCTGTTCCTCTATGCATTGTGCAATGGCTGGCTGAAGCCGGGCGCGCCGGTCATCGAAGCCTCCAGTGGCTCGACAGCGGTTTCCGAAGCCTATTTCGCCCGCATGCTGGGATTGCCCTTCATTGCAGTCGTTCCGAAAAACACGGCGCGCGAAAAGATCGCCGCCATCGAAGCCTATGACGGCAGCTGCCATGCCGTCGACGAACCGCGGCAGATGTATGAAGCGGCCCGCCGCCTCGCCCGGGACATGGGTGGCCATTATATTGATCAGTTCACTTTCGCCGAGCGGGCAACCGACTGGCGCGGCAACAACAATATTGCCGAATCCATCTTTCAGCAAATGGCGCGTGAACCGCATCCAGTGCCGCGCTGGGTCATTTGCGGTGCCGGCACCGGCGGCACTTCGGCCACCATCGGCCGCTTTGCCCGCTATCACCGCCACCACACCCAGGTCTGCGTTGCTGATCCAGAAAAATCCGTGTTCCATCTGCACTGGAACGACCCCAGCGTGCAAAGCTATGATGGTACGCTCGGCCTCATTGAAGGCATTGGCCGGCCCGTGGTTGAACCGAGCTTCGTTGCCGGCGTGGTGGACCGCATGATCACTGTCAGTGACGCGCAGTCGATCGCCGCCACGCGGGTGATTTCACGCTGGATCGGCAAACCCTGTGGCGGCTCGACCGGCACCAACATCTGGGCCGCCGCCATCATTGCAACGGAAATGGCGGATGCCAATCAGGCCGGCTCCATCGTCTCCATCCTGTGCGACGGCGGTGAACGCTACCGATCTTCCTATTTCAACGACGACTGGATTGCAGCGCAGGGGCTCGAACTCTCCGACCATGAAAAAATGATCGAGCATTTCCTGCACAGCGGACGCCTGCCCCGCGCCTGAGCGCGTGATTTCGGGCTGACTCCGGCCGAGCCGGATTCAGCACTCTTTCCTTTTCGCCGGGCTTGCACCATATCCGCCGGCATGAGCAGCACAACCCGCATGGCCCGAGTCACTGTTTCGCTGAAACCGGGCGTTCTCGATCCCGAAGGCCGCGCCATTCAGCACGCCCTGCACGGGCTTGGCTTCGAACAAGTGAATGATGTGCGCATCGGCAAGGTCATCGAACTCGAAGTGGCGGACGGTACCACCCAGGCGCAGCTGGCCGAAATGGCGGAAAAGCTGCTGGCGAATACCGTCATCGAAAATTACGAAGTGACCCTGCCGTGACAGAAATGGACCTCGCATGAAAAGCGCAGTCGTCGTCTTTCCCGGTTCCAACTGCGACCGTGATCTCGCTGTTGCGCTGCAGCAAGCCAGCGGCAAGCCGCCGGTCATGCTCTGGCACGACGATAGCGAACTGCCCGATGACATTGATCTGATTGCCATTCCTGGCGGGTTTTCACATGGCGATTATTTGCGTTCCGGCGCCATTGCCGCGCGTGCACCGATCATGCGCGCCGTCATTCGCGCAGCAGATAAAGGCGTTGCCGTGCTTGGTATCTGCAATGGTTTTCAGGTGCTGACCGAA
>CAZIAA010000321.1:0-2225 GCA_964537365.1 uncultured Sandaracinobacter sp. | reverse complement strand
CGGATACGCCGGTGCAGCCTTTGCTGCCGCCCTGGCTGCCACGCGCGGCGGCGGATTGACCGGCGCGTGCCTTGTCGTGCCTCATTCTGCTTCCGGCAGACGGCAGGGCAAGGAACCAGACGCCGCGGCGCTGATTATCCTTTCGTTCAGACAAGAAGGGCGATGCTGCACCAGGCTTGCATCTGCGGAATCGATTCCTGCACACAGCACAGCCGGGCCGGATGATGACTGACAGTTACAAAACCCTGATCCTGTTTGGCGCCACGGGCGATCTGGCGCACCGGATGCTGTTTCCGTCGCTCTATCATCTGCAATGCGACGGCCTGCTGCCGGAAAGCTTTCACATCCTCGCTTCCGGCCGCAGCGAACTGGATACCGCCACATTCCGGCACAGCGTGCAGGAATCACTGAACCTCCATGCCCAGGCCGAATTGCGCGACAACGGACAGATCGCAGCCTTTCTTGCGCGGATCGACTATTGCCCGGTCTCCGCCGGCAATCGGGCACAATTCGCCACCCTGGCCGAACATGCCACCGGTCTGGATGATGGCCCGATGGCGTTCTATCTCGCCACGCCGCCTGCGCTGTTCGCACCCACGGCGCAAAGCCTGGCGGCGGCCGGACTGGTCAGCCCGGCAGCGCGCATCGCCATGGAAAAGCCGATCGGACAGGATCTCGAATCCTCGCGCAGCGTCAATGATTCCATCGGCGACCTGTTCAGCGAAAGCCGCATTTTCCGCGTCGACCATTACCTCGGCAAGGAAACGGTGCAGAATCTGCTGGCATTGCGGTTCGCCAACCGCCTGTTCGAGCCGTTGTGGAATTCCGCCGCCATCGACCATGTGCAGATCACCATTGCGGAAACGGTCGGGCTGGAAGGCCGGGTTTCCTATTATGACGGCGTCGGCGCATTGAAGGACATGGTGCAGAACCATGTCCTTCAGATCCTGTCCATCATCGCCATGGAGCCGCCGGCGCGCATGGATTCGACCGCCGTGCGCGACGAAAAGGTCAAGGCGCTGCGGTCTCTGCGGCCAATGACCGCCGACATGGTGCGCAGCCACAGCGTGCGCGGCCAGTATCGCGCCGGCGCCGTCGAAGGGCGGCTCGTTTCCAGCTATGTCGAGGAACTGGGCCAGCCGTCCGACACCGAAACCTTCATTGCCCTGAAGGCCCATATCGACAACTGGCGCTGGAACGGCATGCCCTTTTATTTGCGCACCGGCAAATGCCTGCCGGAACGCCAGTCGGAAATCCTCATCCAGTTCAAGCCGGTTTCGCACAGCATTTTCGGGCGCCACAGCCCGGAACCCAATCGCCTGATCATCCGCCTGCAGCCGGATGAAAGCATCCGTCTGGCACTGATGGCCAAGCGGCCGGGGCTGGACCGGGATGGCGTGCGGCTGGAACAGGTCGAGCTCGATGTCAGCCTGGCGCATGCCTTTGCCAGCAGCCGACGGCGCATTGCCTATGAACGCCTGCTGCTCGATTTCCTGCAGGGCGACACCACCTTGTTCGTGCGCCGCGACGAAGTCGAAGCGCAATGGGCGTGGATCGATTCGATCACCCGGGGCTGGGCGGAGGCCGAGCAGAAAGTGGCGCCATATGCCGCCGGCACCTGGGGCCCGTCCGCCAGCATCGCCCTTATCGAACGCGACGGAGCAAGCTGGCATGACTGACCCCCCAGCCCCTGGTGAGAACGGCCGGATCACGCAAATCGTCGCGGCCGATATCGGCGGCACCAACGCCCGTTTTGCCCGCGCCACACTGAATGCCGATGGCCGGCCACAGCTTGGAGAGGTGCGCAAATACAAGGTCGCGGAACATGCCAGCCTGCGCGCCTGCTGGTCCGCCTTTCGCGCCGACGACATGCGCAATGCCGACGCACCCGCGCCGCGCGCGGCCGCAATCGCCTTTGCCGCGCCCACCGCACAGGAACAGATCAAGCTCACCAATTCGAGCTGGGTCATCCGCCCGACGACCCTCGCCCATGAACTGGGGCTGGAACAGGTGCGGCTGGTTAATGATTTCGAAGCCGTGGCGCATGCCGTGTCGCGGCTGCCGGATGAAAATCTGCCCTTGTTATTTGGTCCGGACCAGCCATTCCCCGATCAGGGCAGCGTCACAGTGCTTGGCCCGGGCACCGGGCTGGGCGTGGCCCTCATCGTCTATGACAATGGCCGGCCGCATATCGTTGCCACCGAAGGCGGGCATATCGAATTCGC
>CAZIAA010000320.1:0-2234 GCA_964537365.1 uncultured Sandaracinobacter sp. | reverse complement strand
CTGTGGCTGATATCCGGTCGTTTCGCCACGATCTTGTCCATGGCCGCGAGTACGGCTGCGCCCGTATCGTTCTGGTAGGCTTTCAGCCGGCCGCTCTGTTCCAGCCGCGTGTCGCCGTGCAGATTTTCACGGAACTTTCCGGACAGAAAACCCTGGGCGAGCGGGCTCCAGAGGATCGCGCCAACACCCTGATCGACGCCGCAGGGCAGCAGTTCATCCTCGACGTCGCGCACCATCAGCGAATATTGAATTTGCTGACCGATGAAGCGGCTGACGCCAAGCCGGTCGGCGGTGGCCGACGCTTTCATCAGTTGCCAGCCGGCGAAATTGGAAGAGCCGACATAGCGGACCTTGCCCGATGTCACCAGATCGTCGAGCGCGCGCAATGTTTCCTCGACCGGCACCTGCGGGTCGGAATTATGAACCTGGTACAGGTCGATCCAGTCGGTGCCGAGGCGACGGAGGGAGGCTTCGCACGCATCGATGATGTGGCGGCGCGACAGACCGATATCATGCGCGCCCGGACCCATGCGGCCATAAACCTTGGTGGCGACGACGACATCCTTGCGCCTCGCGCCGAGCGCCTGCCCCAGAATTTCTTCCGACTGCCCCGCCCCGTAAACATCGGCGGTGTCGAAAAGATTGACGCCGGCATCAAGGCACATGTCGATCTGGCGCTTCGCATTCTCGCCGTGCGTAGATCCCATCTGGCCGAACCGGCCCCCGCCATCCGAAAAGGTCATGCAGCCAAACCCGAATGTCGAAACCGCAAGGCCGCTGCGCCCCAGAAACCGCATTTCCATAAATTCAACTCCCCGGGTGTCTTGACACTATCCACCAACTGTTGGACCGACTGTGACGCTGCAGGCCGGACAACTCAAGTCTCAGGAGGAATAAAAATCCATGTCGCGACCACGCGTCCTCGTTACCAGTAACGTCGTCCAGAAGTATGTCGGGATGCCCCGGGAAGATTATGATATTTCCCTGCTTACCGACCATCCAGACCGGGACGGCTGGCTGCGGGAACATGGCGCGGGCATTCAGGCGGTGGTGGCGATGGGCGCGGAACGGCTGGACGCCGCGCGTATGACGATGATGCCCGATCTGCGCCTGATCGCCGTGATGGCCGCCGGCATGTCGGGCATCGATCTCGCGGAAGCGCGGCGGCGTGGCATTGCCGTCACCAACGCCGGAGACAGCAATTCGGGCGACGTGGCGGATATGGCGGTTGCGATGCTGCTGGCGCTCCGCCGCGATCTGGTGGCCAGCGATACTTATGTCAGATCGGGGAAATGGCTGGAGCGGCGGATGCCGAATGGCCGTTCGGTCGCCAGTCTGCGGGTCGGGATTGTTGGTCTTGGCCATATTGGCCGGGCCATCGCTGATCGCCTCGTGCCATTTGGCTGCGAAATTCGCTGGTGGGGGCCCAATCCCAAGCCCGATGCGCCCTGGCAGCGGCTGGAGCGGCTGGAAGAACTGGCCCAATGGGCCAACGCATTGATTGTGGCTGTCAGCGGCAAGGAAGACACACGCGGCCTGATCGATGCTTCCATCATCGATGCGCTTGGCCCCGAAGGCATGATCGTCAACATCGCGCGCGGCTTTGTAATCGACGAACCGGAAATGAAAGCGGCGCTGCGATCCGGCAGGCTGGGTCAGGCGGCGCTTGATGTATTCCACAGAGAGCCGGACAGCGGCGCGGACTGGGCGGATATGCAAAATGTGCTGCTGGCCCCGCATGTGGCGGGCGCGACAGCTGAATCCATGGATCAGGTGACGGCTACCACGCGCGAGAATGTGCGCCGCTTCTTTGCAGGAGAGGAACTGCTGAACCGCGTGGTGTAATCGCACCGCCGCGCTTCAGCCGCCCTTCAATTCTTGCTGAATCCGGCCTTGCGTTCGGCTGATGAGGTGTCATGTCCGGCATTGCGCATGACTTCATGCACGAGCCCCTGCGATATCGACAAACCGTCGGTATCGTAGATCAGCCGCTTGTTCTCCGCATTGGAATGCCAGCTGTTGGCGAGGATCAGCCGGGCGAGATCGTGAACCGTTTCTTCCAGCTTGCCGTCCGGCACGCAGCGATTGGCAAGGCCGATCTCTGCGGCCTCTTTCCCCGTATAGGCGCGGCAGCTCAGCATCATTTCCAGCGCGCGTGCCTGGCCGACACGGCGCGGCAGGCGCTGGCTCATGCCCCAGCCGGGCACCAGGCCCCATTTGCCGTGCGTATCGGC
>CAZIAA010000319.1:0-2242 GCA_964537365.1 uncultured Sandaracinobacter sp. | reverse complement strand
GGTGTTCTTCGTTACCGTCGATCCCGAGCGGGACACCATAGAAGACCTGAGCGAATATCTGTCGAATTTCGACGAGCGGATCACCGGGCTGACCGGTAAGCCGGAAGATGTAAACGCTGTTGCGTCGGCCTTCGGCGCCACCATGACCCAGAAAGGGAACGCGGCGGGTACATACAGCGTCAGCCACACGACCCTGACTTTCATGATCGACAGATATGGCCTGCTGGCACAGACGGTTTCTTACGGTGACAGCAAGAATCTCGACATCTATTCACGTCGACTCCTGGCGCAATGACAGTTTCTGGCCGCGGTTTTCTTTATATGACAACCGCGGCTGCATGGCTGGTCAGCTACCCGGCAATCAGCCAGACGATGCCGACATGGGCGGAAGCAGGACGGCTTTTTGCAAATCGCTGCGTGCTCTGCCACTCAGGCGAGGACGCGCCGCTTGATCTGCGTCTCGACAGCTATGACAGCTTCCTGAAGGGAAGCTATAATGGCCGCATAGCAACGAAGGGAAAACCTGCCGAAAGCGAAATTATTCGGCGTATCAGGGGTCTGAGCACGCCATCTATGCCGCTTGTCGGCGATCCGCTGGCAGAAAGCGAAATCGCACTGCTGGAACGCTGGATCGCGGCCGGCATGCCTGAAGGTCTGGATGTGTCGCCGCCTGTGGCCGCCGTTCCCGCCCAACCGGAAATTTCGGATCAGGGCCCTGTAACCTTCGCTGCGGTTGAGCGCATCTTCCTGCAAAATTGCGCCGTTTGCCACTCCGGCAATTCCAGGCTCGGCGCGCCGCCGGAGGGCCTGATGCTGGACGATTATGCAAACATTGTGCGCGGCGGAGAGCGGCTGGCGCTGGTAGCGGGCAACGCCGTCGCCAGCGAGATCGTGCGACGTATAGAAGGTCGCGCCGAGCCCCGAATGCCCTATAAAATGCCACCGCTGGAGCCTGACCAGATAGAACTCATCCGCGACTGGATCGCGGACGGTGCGCGCGATGCGTCGGGCAACATTGCGGTTTTGCCGGCAGGCCGGAATGTGCGCGTCAGGGGCCGCATGACCGGTCCGTGGGAAATCGATGGAATAGCGTTCCAGTTTGCCGGTAAGCGGGATGATCTTCCCCGCGAAGGCGAGATGGCGGAAATGCGTGGCGTCTTTCAGGCCGACGGCTCAATCCACGCGACCCGTCTCAGGGCCAGATAGCCCGGACGAAACGTGGATCGAAACTGTTTTTTCGATCCACGTTCCCGGCAAGACTGCCAGCTCTCAACCCTGCGATGTGCGGTCAGCTTCCTGGCTTTTTCCCGCGATATGCCTCGTGGCATCCACCACAGGCCGGGCCGATAGCGGCCATCTGCACCTGCAGTGCGGCCACGTCCTGTGGCTGTGCTGCAACTGCGTCTGCCGCTGCCTTCTTCCATGTCTCGGCGCGGGCGGTGAAGCCTTCCATATCCTCGGCGATCTTGGGCAGCGCTGCCGTGTCGCCTTCGAATGATCCGGCCGGGAAAAATGCCTGCGCATCGAATTTCTCGGAATTCTGATGGATCTGATTGAGGGCCTCCATGGCTGTCGCGGCGTCGAAAGTCTGTTCGCCTTTCACCATCTTGCCAATAACACCCATCGCCGCTCCATTGGATTTCATGAAATCTTGACGAGCTTTGATCACATCCTCCTGGCTTGTGGCAGTAATCGGAGCAATTACTGTCAGAGCCAGCAATGACACTGCTGCAATGAACTTTCTCATATGCGTGTCCTCCCTAAGGCGGCATCAAATTAACACACAAGATGGCGGCCCGATCTCACATTCCGTTGCGTCACATGATCGTGATGGGTGCTGAATGCTGCGCTTGCACAACCTGAATGCCGAGAAACTGGCTGCCAATTAATGATTTTGTAAGGATTAGATTTACGGCGTGCGAATAAACGGGTAACATCACTATCCCTCATGTGGGACGGCGGAGGTGGCAGCATGGCAACTTCACTGGCATTCATAGATGATCATCCGGTTTTATTGGAAGGCTTGGCCAGCATCTTTGACCCGCTCGTAGATTTTGAAGTTGTGGGCAAGGGAAGATCGGCAGAAGACGCCATCGAAGTGACCATGCGCAGCCACATCGATGTGCTTGTCATGGACCTGAACATGCCGGGCGATGCATTCGGCGCGATAGCAAAAATCGGACAGCAACGGCCTCACACAAAGATTATCGCCTTCACGGCTTCTGTAGGCGTTGACTATGCA
>CAZIAA010000318.1:0-2263 GCA_964537365.1 uncultured Sandaracinobacter sp. | reverse complement strand
CAGGATGCGTTTCGATTGCCCGAGAGTCGCGGCCCGCCGCAAACGTGCTTATTTGGGTAAGGAAAATCCGTTTGTGAGTCACAAGTATGTTGCCGGTGACACCCGGCAAGGGTGGCGCTCGGCTGACGGTTTGGTTTGAGAGGATTACAGGGCCGGAATCCGGCCGATTTCGCCGGTTAGGCTACTGCAATGATATGGCCGGGTTGATACGGGGTGCTCGGGGTGGTTTTTTTAAGTGAAAGGGGGTTTTATACTTCCTATACTTAACACCGCCTCGCGCGCCTTGTTTCCCGGCGACGAGCACGAGGCCGAGCCGCTGCTGCGCACGGTCCCTTTGACGCCGAGGCGGCCAGGGCGGTCCAACAGCGGTAATCTGGCGCAGCAGCGGTAATCTACAGGCGGCTGCGGTCCGCAGGAGTAAAGCCCACAGGTCAACCCACACCCGATCATTCAGACCAGCAACAGGATACCCGGTATGAGAATCTTTGAAGAAATGGAGTCGGAAGTTCGCGGCTATGTACGCTCTTTCCCTGCGATTTTTGATGTCGCCAAAGGCTCGGAAATTTTCGACGAGAACGACAACCGCTACATCGACTTTTTTGCCGGTGCCGGCACGCTGAACTACGGTCACAACAACCCGAAAATGACCGCGGCCATGATCGAATACCTACAGCGCGGTGGTATCGTGCACGGGCTGGACAAGGCCACGGTGGCCAAGCGCGCCTTCCTGACTAAATTCCGCGACACCATCCTCGCGCCCCGCAATCTGCAGTACAAAGTGCAGTTTACCGGCCCCACCGGCACCAACGCCGTGGAAACGGCGCTCAAACTGGCGCGCATGATCAAAAAGCGCTCCAACATCATCTCCTTTACCAACGGCTATCACGGTCTGACGCTGGGTGCTCTGGCGGTAACCGGCAACTACGACTACAAGGATGAATCCTACGGCGCGCGCAGCAATGTGGCCTTTATGCCGTTCGATGGTTACTTTGGTGAAGGTGTTGACACCATCGATTACCTGCGCCGCTTTCTGGAAGATGGCAGCAGCGGCGTCGATCTGCCGGCCGCCATTATTGTGGAAACCGTGCAGGGTGAAGGCGGTATCCATGTGGCCAGTGTCGGCTGGCTGAAAAAGCTGGAGCAGCTGTGCCGCGAGTTCGATATTCTGCTGATCATCGACGATATCCAGGTGGGCAACGGCCGCGCCGGCACCTTCTGCAGTTTTGAGCGGGCCGATATCTATCCGGACATGGTGACCCTGTCCAAATCCATCGGCGGCAGTTTGCCCATGGCGCTGTTGCTGATGCGCCCCGAGCTGGACCAGTGGCAGCCGGGCGAGCACACCGGCACTTTCCGCGGCAATAATCTGGCGTTTGTGGCAGCGACTGAAGCCCTGAACTACTGGGACAATGAAGACCTGGTGCAGGCGATCAAATACAAGGGCGATCTGCTGCGGGAAGAGCTGCAAAAAATCGCAGACAAATACCCCCAGCTGCAGGCTTCGGTGCGCGGCCTGGGTATGGTTCAGGGTTTGGTGCTGCCGCAGGCCGGTGTCGCGGGTGAAACCTCCGCTGAGTGCTTCCAGCGCGGCCTGATTATCGAGACCGCTGGCGCCAATGATCAGGTGCTGAAGTTTCTGCCGTCACTGCTGATCGGCGAAGACCTGTTGCATGAAGGGCTGGCCATTGTCGATGAAGCGCTGGCAACACTGGTGGAGCGGCGAGACAAACTGCGCTCTGGAGAGAGCGAGTAACCGGTCATTCAAAATCCGCAGGAGCGCGTGTGAGAAATCTTTATGTCAGCAAATTTGGCGGCAGCTCGGTGGCCAGTGCCGGTCAGATTCGCAAAGTCCGCAACATTGTGGCCGATGACAGTCGGCGCCGTGTGGTGGTGGTGTCGGCCCCGGGCCGGGTGCATTCGTCAGAGGAAAAGCTGACCGATCACCTGATCAATATTGCCACCAGCGGCACCCACTTTCGCGACCAGCGCATCGATATCGACGTGGCCGCCAGCCGCCAGGCGGTGCTGTCCCGTTTCACCCAGATCATCGAAGAGCTGGAAGTGGAAGACGATGAAATATTGTCGTCTCTGGAACAGGATCTGCAGACGGAATTGAAGGGCGATCGCCGGATTGCGTTTCTGGCGTCCCGCGGTGAGCACTACAACGCCCGTATCATCGCCGCCTACTTTTCCCGCAGCGGGCTGACGGCGGAAGTGCAACTGCCAGAACATTTTGGCCTGCAGGTCACCAGCCAGTATCTGG
>CAZIAA010000317.1:0-2276 GCA_964537365.1 uncultured Sandaracinobacter sp. | reverse complement strand
TGGCGCCGGCCAGCCTCGCCGAAGCGATCGCCGCCAAAGGCTCGATTGCAGTCGACGGCATTTCCCTGACAGTCAATTCCGTACAGGACGAGGCCGATGGTCAGGCGCTGTTCCGCCTCAATATCATTCCGCACACTGCCATGCACACCACTTTGACAAACGCTGCCGTCGGGAAACGGGTCAATCTTGAAATCGACGTGCTAGCGCGTTATCTGGCGCGCATGCTGGACGTTCGCCAAACTCAGTAAACAGTTCAATGTGAAATCTGAATTGCAAATCACATCTTAATGTGCAATATGCTGCCATGCGGGGAATCGCCCGCCTATCGGGGCAAAGCTGGAGGCATCCCATGGCAGAGACTTTGGCGAAACGCATTCAGGCCCATCTGACGGCCAAGGGCATGTCCCGGTCGCGGCTGGCGCGGTCGGCAGGGCTGCATGCCAACAGCCTGCGCGAATTCGACCAGCCGGACTGGAATCCAACGGCGGAAACCACTGCCAAGCTGGAAGCGGCGCTGACCGACAATGGCCCGTCGCCACTGGTTGGCATCGAGGAAATCATTGCCGAAGCGCGCAATGGCCGCATGTATATTCTGGTCGATGACGAAGACCGGGAAAATGAAGGCGATCTCATCATTCCGGCGCAGATGGCGACACCCGACGCCATCAATTTCATGGCGACGCATGGCCGCGGCCTGATTTGTCTGGCGCTGACGCGACCGCGAGTCGACGCTCTGAAACTGCCATTGATGAGCGCCATGAACCGCAGCCGCCATCAGACTGCGTTCACCGTATCCATCGAAGCGCGCGAAGGTGTCACCACGGGCATTTCCGCTGCCGACCGCGCCCGCACCATTGCGGTTGCAATCGATTCCTCGAAATCTGCGGATTCAATCGTGACACCGGGGCATGTGTTCCCGCTGGTCGCGCGCGATGGCGGCGTGCTGGTGCGCGCCGGCCACACCGAAGCCGCGGTCGATGTCAGCCGCCTTGCCGGCCTCAATCCGTCGGGCGTCATTTGCGAAATCATGAACGAGGACGGCTCCATGGCGCGCCTCGACGATCTCATTCCGTTCGCGCGCAGGCATGGCCTGAAGATCGGCACCATCCGCGACCTGATCGCCTATCGCATGCGCCATGATCATCTGGTGAAGAAGGTCGCCGAAGTCGACCTCGACAGCGAATATGGCGGCCGCTGGACGGCCATGACCTATGCCAATACAGCGGAATATTGCGAGCATCTGGTGCTGCAGAAAGGCGGCATCGACCCCTCCCGTCCGACGCTGGTTCGGGTGCATGTGCTGAATGCCTTCATCGATCTGTTCGCCGAAGCCGGCGGCCGTTCCGGCCTCATCCCGCGTGCCATGGAAGCCATTGCCGAAGAAGGCGCCGGGATCCTCATCCTCATCCGCGATTCCCGCGTCGATGGCCATTCCCAGCAAATGAAGGAACATAAGCTCGGGCATAATTACACCGTGCGCGAACTGGGTGTCGGCTCGCAGATTCTGGTTGATCTGGGTGTCGCCGACATGGTCCTTCTTTCCACCGGGCCGCGCGCCTATGTCGGTCTCGATGGCTATGGCCTGCGCGTGGTCGAGGAACGCTCGCTGCTCGAACCTGCAGAACCTGCAACAGGGGAATGATGATGGCACGGCTGCTTTTTGTCGGCGCTGGTTTCTACCGGCATATCTTTGACCTGCAATTGGCGGGCGCCCGCGCCGCTGCCAAGGCCGGCGGCCACAGCCATGAACTGATCGAAGTGCCGGGCGCGCTGGAAATCCCCGCCGCCATTTCGCTTGCCGCCGAAAGCGAGGCTTTTGATGCCTATGTCGCGCTGGGTTGCGTCATTCGCGGCGAAACATACCATTTCGAAATCGTTGCCGGGGAAAGCGCGCGCGCGATCATGGCGCTGACATTGGATGGCCTCGCCATCGGCAACGGCATATTGACCGTCGAAAATGAAGCCCAGGCGCTGGTGCGCGCCGATCCGGCGCAAAAGAACAAGGCCGGCGAAGCGGTGGAGGCAGCCCTCGCACTGCTGGCGGTGCGCCAGCGCTTTGCGCAATAGCACAACGCAGGGGGTATCAGGGGCACTTCCCGCCAGCCATGCGGATAGGCTAGAGGGCCGCACATGACAGCGCTTTCGAAGATCCGCAATTTTTCGATCATTGCCCATATCGACCATGGCAAATCGACTCTGGCCGACCGCCTGATCCAGCAGACGGGCGGGCTGTCGGCGCGCGAAATGTCGGAGCAGGTGCTCGACAACATGGACAT
>CAZIAA010000316.1:0-2281 GCA_964537365.1 uncultured Sandaracinobacter sp. | reverse complement strand
GCGACATTATCGCCCTTGTCGTTGACGATGATGTCCTTCTTGCGGTCGGTGATGACGAGATGGCCGTTATCATCGAGATGGCCGATATCGCCGGTGCGCAGCCAGCCAGTGGCGCTCAGGGCGCGGTCGGTCTCGACCGGGTTTTGCCAATAGCCCTGCATCACCAACTCGCCGGCAACCAGAATCTCGCCATCCTCGGCGATCTGCACTTCGACATCCGCGAGCGGCGGCCCGACGGTGTGCATGTGAATGCCGGCGGCCGGCCGGTTGCAACTGATGACGGGGCCGGCCTCGGTCTGGCCATAGCCCTGCAATATGGTCACCCCCAGCGACTGGAAAAACAGCCCGACTTCGGGATTGAGCGGCGCCCCGCCCGACACCAGCGCCTTCAGCCGGCCGCCGAAACGCGCCCGGATGCGCCGCCGCAACACCCCTTCGACGAGTGTGTCCAGCGGCCGGTTGTGCAGCGGCAGACGGCCGCTTTCAGCGCGTTTGCGGCCAAGCGCCAGCGCCAGCGCCAGCAATCGGGGGGCGATACCACCCTGATCGGTGATGGCCTTGGTGATGCGATTGCGCAGCACTTCGAACAGCCGCGGCACCACCACCATGACGGTTGGCGAGGTCTCTTCGATATTGGCGGCCAGCTTTTCCAGACTTTCGGCGTAATAGATCTGAGCGCTGATTCCGATCGGAAAGAATTGCCCGGCGGTGTGCTCATAGGCATGGCTTGCCGGCAGGAAGGATAAAAATGAGTCTGTCCCTCCCACTGAATTGAAATCATTGAAGAAGATATCAGCGCACCCGGCAATGTTGTGAAGAATGGCGCCATGGTGCTGCATCACGCCGCGCGGCGCGCCGCCAGTGCCGGAGGTATAGATGAGGCAGGCGATATCGGTGCGCCCGGCGGTGACCGCGGCGCGCACCGCGGCCGGATCGGCCGATTGCGCGGCCAGCAGCGCATCCGCTGCCAGCATTTCGATTCGCCCCGAAGTCTGGCCGCGCGGCACGGGGTCCAGCGTGATGATATGCCGGCAGTGCGACGCGCGATAGGCCGCTTCCAGCAAGGGTTTCGCCAGTTTCGCCGTGGATACGATGGCGGCGGATGCGCCGGAATTTTCCAGAATATGCTGATGGTCGCGGGCGGTGTTGGTGATGTAGGTCGGCACGCTGATGCAGCCGGCGGCCATGATCCCGAGGTCCCACAGGCAGAATTCTGGCCGGTTCTCCGAAACCAGCAGCACTCGTGCCCCTGGCTCCAGACCAAGCCCCTGCAGGGCAGTGGCGATCTGGGCCACGCTGTGCGCGGCTTCGCGCCAGCTGCGCGCCTGCCACTGGCCGCTGTTTTTCGACCACAGGAATGGCGCATCGGCCAGCCGCTCCGCCTGCGCGAAGAACATTTCAACCAGATTTGGCCATTTTTCAAAGGCCGTGTCGTGACGGGCCTTTTCCGCCAGCCGCAATTGTTCGGCTTCCTGGATGCTGCTGCTCATGGTTGTGCCGGCTCTCGAATGGCGCCGTGGGAGTCGATTCCCACAGCCTGGCCATCGCTGCGCGGGTCCGCCGCGCCGCGCCAGCCGGTGTCGGTTCTGGCCAGTCCATTGCCCTTCAGCGGCAGATTGGCGGCGCGGACATTCCGGTGGCCCAGCGCCTTCAGCCCGGCGGCCATCTCCGCCAGCCGCGTGCCCTGTTCATAGCGCAGCCCGCGCCCGTCGGCGACGATCTGCGGAAACGCCAGACTGTCCTCGATCGACAACCCCCAGTCGAGATGGGCAATCAGCGCCTTGGCGATCTGGGCAATGATGGTGGCGCCGCCGGCGGCGCCAAAGGCCGCGACTGGCTGGCCGGCCTTGTCATAGACGATGGTCGGCGCCATCGAACTGCGCGGCCGCTTGCCGGGCTGGATGGCATTGAAGCCGGCCGATCCGTCACCCTTGGTCGGGACAAAGTCGAAATCGGTCAGTTCATTGTTGAGCAGAAATCCCCCCGCCATCAGCCCGGAACCAAACGGCCCTTCGATGGTGGAGGTGACGCTGATAACATTGCCGGCGCGGTCGGCCGCGGCCAGATGCGTCGTCGATGGCACATCGGCCAGCTTCTGCTGCGGGCGCGGCTGCACACTGGCGGGCGTGCCCGCTGTCACGGTTGCCATGGCCCGGTGCAGCCGGATCAGGGCGCTGCGCCGGCGGAGATAATCCTCGGACAGCAGCCCGGCGACCGGCACGGGTTCGAAATCGCTGTCGGCGCCATAGGCTGCGCGGTCGGCATAGGCCAGACGCTGGCT
>CAZIAA010000315.1:0-2286 GCA_964537365.1 uncultured Sandaracinobacter sp. | reverse complement strand
ATCAGCTATATTGCCGAGCACGCCGGCGACCGCATCCTGCTGGCCGACCCCAATTGCGCCGACATCGTCGAACAGCTTCTGCCGGCAGTGCAATCCATCGAGCGGGTGATCTTTTTCTGCAGCCGCGACGAGCTGCCGGAAACCAGCTTCCCGGCCGAAAGCTTTGACGACTGGATTGCCGACGAACCCACGGAATTCCAGTGGGGCGGCTTTGATGAAAACAGCGCCTGCGGGCTGTGCTATACGTCCGGCACCACCGGCAATCCCAAAGGCGTGCTTTATGGCCACCGGTCGAATTATCTGCACGCGCTGATGACCATGCAAACGGACGCGCTGGGGATTTCCGAGCGCGATACCATCTTGCTGGTGGTGCCGATGTATCACGCCAATGCCTGGGGCTTGGTGTATTCGGCGCCCGCCGCCGGCACCAAACTGGTGTTGCCGGGGCGGCATCTCGACTCAAAGTCGCTGTATGATCTGATGGAAGCGGAAGGCGTGACCTACGCCAATGCCGTGCCGACGGTGTGGCAGTCGCTGCTGCAATATGTGAAAGAACATGGCCTGCGCTTTTCCCGCCTGACGCGGGTGACGGTTGGCGGCGCGGCCTGCCCGGAATCGATCATTCGCACGTTCCGCGACGATTATGGAGTCGATGTCATTCAGGGCTGGGGCATGACGGAGACTTCGCCACTGGCAACCATCGCCATCCCGAACGCCCGGGTGGCGGCGCTTTCAGCCGACGAACAGATCACCTATAAAATGAAACAGGGCCGGCCATTGTGCGGAATCGATCTGAAGCTGGTGGACGATAATGGCGAGCGGCTGCCGCATGATGGCAGGACGCCCGGCCATGTCATGATCAAGGGCGGCACCATTGCTTCCTCCTATTTTGGCCGCGAACATAATGATGCGCTCGATTCCGAAGGCTTTTTCGATACCGGCGACATCGCGACAATCGACGCCGATGGCTATATGCAGATCACCGACCGCGCCAAGGATGTGATCAAGTCCGGCGGCGAATGGATCAGTTCCATTGATGTCGAAAATATCGTCATGGGCCATCCCAAGGTCGAGCTGGCGGCGGTGATTGGCATTGCCCATCCGAAATGGGACGAGCGGCCGTTGCTGCTGGTGAAATTGCGCGCTGGCGAAAGCGCCGAGCCAGAGGAATTCCGCGAATTCCTGCAGGACAAGATTGCCCGCTGGTGGCTGCCCGATGAAGCCCTGATCGTCGATGACATTCCATTGGGGCCGACCGGCAAGATCGACAAGAAGCAGCTGCGCGCGCAACTGTCCGGCTATCAGTTGAGCGGGGTCGGCACGCCGCTCGAACGCACGATCTGAATATGTGATCCTGGCTGCATGCCCGGCTGACCAAGGGGAGGTTCCGTATGATCGACCATGACGCCATTCAGTATTTCGGCCATATCCCGGAAGCGCAGGCGCGCGCTTATGGCGACAAGGTCGGGTTGCAGACCGAACAGGGCATATTGACCTATGCCGAACTGGCCGAGCGCGTGCGCAAGACCATCACGGCGCTGGCCAGCGAAGGCGTGCAGCCCGGCGACCGGGTTGCCTGGCTTGGTGCCAACGGCCAGGGCTGGTTCGAAGCATTTTTCGCAACCCTGGGTCTGCGCGCCTGTTTTGCCCCCATCAACCTGCGTCTGGCGCCGCCGGAAATCGCCTATATCCTGACCGACAGCGAAGCCGGGATCCTGATCGTCACCGAAACCGAGATCGAGCTGGCGAAAGCCGCGGTTGCCGCCATGGACAAGCCGCTGCGCATCGTCACCATCGGTTTCGATCACCCCGGCACCACGCGTCTCGCCATCGACGAAAGCGCAGCCGGCACGGCCATGCCGCAGCGCGGCGAGGACGACATCCTGCAACTCTATACCAGCGGCACGACAGGTCTGCCCAAGGGCGTGCGCATCATCAACGATAATTACGCCGCCTTTCTGCGCCACTGCGGCGACATCGACGGCTTTGATTATGACGCCAGCGAAACCCTCGCCATCGTCATGCCGATGTTCCATGTCGCCGGCGTGAATGTGTCGCTGGCCGGGCTTGCCCATGGCTGCCATGTGATCGTCGAAACTGGATTCGATGCCAATCGGGTGCTGGACCTGATCGAAAAAGACCGGGTGGTGCAGATCTTCCTGGCGCCGACACTCATTCGCATGCTGCTGGAAGCCGACACCGGCAAGAACCGGGATTTCTCCAGCCTGCGCACGGTCGGCTATGGTTCGGCGCCGATTACCGAAGCGCTTCTGCGCGAAGCACAGC
>CAZIAA010000314.1:0-2289 GCA_964537365.1 uncultured Sandaracinobacter sp. | reverse complement strand
GCGCTGGCGCGGCGGCCGGTGGTGGCCATCGTCGGCGCGCGCAATGCCAGTGTCGCCGGGCGCCGTCTGGCGCATGATATGGCGCAGGAACTGGGCGCGGCCGGCTGGGTGGTGGCATCGGGTCTGGCGCGCGGCATCGATGTGGCAGCGCATCGCGGCGCATTCGCCACTGGAACCATTGCCTGCATTGCCGGTGGGATCGATATTGCCTATCCGCCCGAACATGCGAAATTGCAGCAGGGCATTGCCGCCGAAGGGCTGGTTTTGTCGGAATTTCCGCCCGGCACCGAACCATTGGCGCGGCATTTCCCGCGCCGCAACCGGCTGATTTCCGGCACTGCCCGGGGTCTGGTGGTGATCGAAGCAGCGCAGGGTTCCGGCAGCCTGATCACGGCGCGCTTTGCCGCCGATGCCGGGCGCGAAGTGATGGCGGTTCCGGGGCATCCGGCCGATCCGCGTTCGCGCGGCGGCAATGGCCTTATTCGCGATGGCGCCATGCTGGTGGAAAATGCAGCGGATGTGCTGGCGGTGCTGGCGCCCTTCGCGCTGCTGGCAGAGGAATCACCACCGCGACGCCGGGCGCGGGTGGCACGGCCGGTGGTGGCTGCGCCGGTAACGCCGGCCCCGGCGGGCGTTGATGCAGCGCTGCTGGATCTGCTGTCGACGGCGGGGGTGGCGCTGGATGAGCTGGTGCGGGTGTCGGGGCGTAGCGCGGCTGAAGTGCAGGCGCAGCTGTCCGACCTCGAACTGGAAGGGCGGGTGGTGCGTCTGGCTGGCGGCCGCGTCGCCCGGGCCTGACGGATTTCCGTTCGGCTTGTCATTCGCAGACATTTGCCTGATGGCGGCGGTTGCGGCTATGCCCCGCGCCCCTAGGAAGGATTGCGTGCATGGATCTTGTCATTGTCGAATCGCCGGCCAAGGCCCGGACGATCGAAGGTTATCTGGGGGGCAATGCCAAAGTTCTGGCCAGTTTCGGCCATGTCCGCGATCTGGCGGCCAAGGATGGCAGCGTCGATCCGGAGCATGATTTTGCCATGCGCTGGCAGGTGTCGGCGGATCGTTCCAAGCAGCTGAAGGCCATTACCGATGCCGCCAGGGCCGCCGATCGGGTGATTCTGGCGACCGACCCCGACCGCGAGGGCGAGGCCATTTCCTGGCATCTGGCGGAATTGCTGACGCAGAAAAAGGCCGTGCCCAAGGGCGGCATGCAGCGCATCACTTTCAATGCCATCACTAAAGATGCCGTGCAGGCCGCCATGGCCAATCCGCGTCAGGTCGATCAGCCGCTGGTGGATGCCTATCTCGCGCGGCGGGCGCTGGATTATCTGGTGGGATTCACCCTGTCGCCAGTGTTGTGGCGACGCCTGCCCGGCGCGCGCAGCGCCGGCCGGGTGCAATCGGTGGCGCTGCGGCTGGTGGTCGAACGCGAACGCGAGATCGAAGCCTTCACGCCGCGCGAATACTGGACCGTCGATGCGAGTTTGAGCAGCGCCGATGGCACCGGCTTCAGCGCCCGGCTGATTGAGCTCGATGGCAAGAAGCTCGACAAATTCGCACTGCCGGATGCGGAATCGGCCGAGGTCGCGCGGGCGCGGGTGCAAGCCGCGCAGCTGGTGGTGCGGAATATCGAAGTGAAGGATGTGGCGCGCAATCCGGCGCCGCCTTTCACCACCTCCACCTTGCAGCAGGAAGCCTCGCGCAAGCTGGGTCTCGGCGCGCAGCAGACCATGCGCGCGGCGCAGAAGCTCTATGAGGCCGGCCTCATTACCTATATGCGCACCGACAGCGTCGCCATGGATGCGGATGCGATTGCGCGTGCGCGCGACGCCATCCAGGCGCGCTTCGATTCCGAGCATGTGCCGGCGCAGCCGCGGCATTACCGTTCCAAGGCCAAGAATGCGCAGGAAGCGCATGAAGCCATCCGGCCGACCGATTTCACCCGCAATGCCCGCGAACTGGGGCTGTCGGGGCTGGATGCCGGGCTGTATGATCTGGTGTGGACGCGCGCCGTTGCCTCGCAGATGGCGTCGGCGCGGCTGCAGCGCACGGCGGTCGATCTGGCGTCGGAAGATGGCCGGATCGGCCTGCGCGCGACTGGCACGGTGGTGGTGTTTCCGGGCTTTCTGGCGCTTTACAGCGAAGGTCAGGACGATCCGCTGGACGAGAATGACGGCGAGCGGCTGCCACGGTTGCAGACCGGCGACCGGCCACGCACCGACAAGGTCAGCGCCGATCAGCATTTCACCCAGCCGCCGCCGCGCTATTCGGAAGCGAGCCTGGTGAAGCGCA
>CAZIAA010000313.1:0-2304 GCA_964537365.1 uncultured Sandaracinobacter sp. | reverse complement strand
AACATGCCGGCAATCCGGTCCATTGGCGCCCCTGGTCGCGTGCTGCACTTGATGAAGCCGGCCAGCTCGGGCGACCGATCGTGCTTTCAATTGGTTATGCCGCTTGTCATTGGTGCCACGTCATGGCCCATGAAAGCTTTGAGGATGAAGCCGTCGCGGCTGTCATGAACCGGCTTTTTGTGAACATCAAGGTCGATCGTGAAGAAAGGCCAGACCTCGACCAGATCTATATAACTGCGCTTCAGGCAATGGGCGAACAGGGCGGCTGGCCATTAACCATGTTCCTGACACCCGATGCGAGACCATTTTGGGGCGGAACGTATTTTCCGAAACTGCCCCGTCATGGCCGGCCGGGCTTCATAGCAGTGCTTGAGGCCGTGGCCAAAACCTGGACGGAACGTCAGGATGAACTCGATAGCAGCGCGACAGCCCTGCACGATCATGTTGCTGTCGAGCTTGCGCCATTGCCAGGCATGAAATCGCAGACAATCACATTAAGCGCCTATGCCGACGCCATCTATTCGATGATCGACCATAGCAAAGGCGGCCTTCGCGGTGCCCCGAAGTTCCCTAATCCGCCGATGATGAAAATATTACGACTGAACCGCTTGCAAAACGGCGTTGCCGCCCATGGCGAAGCCGTGGTGCACAGTCTGCGGATGATGCTTGCCGGCGGCATTTACGATCATCTTGGAGGCGGGCTATGCCGTTATTCCACTGATGCGGAGTGGCTCGTCCCGCATTTCGAGAAGATGCTTTACGACAACGCTCAACTGATCGACCTTGCCGGATGGGCGTATTCGGAAACTGGCGATGAATTATTTCGCTTGCGAATCGAAGAAGTTGTTGAATGGCTATCGCGCGAAATGACAACGTCAGGAGGCGGTTTCGCATCAAGTCTCGATGCTGATAGCTATGGCGAGGAAGGCCTGTTCTATCTCTGGACCGAAGCAGAGATCGGCAATGTTTTAGGAGTAGCTGACACTGGGCGTCTGCTCGATTTTTATCAGTTGACCCAACCTGCGCAATGGGAAGGCGATCCAATCCTCCATCGTCTGGCTAACCCCGGTTTGAGCCGCGGTGACACCGATCCGGCAATTCTTGCAATCAAGTCCAAATTGCTTTCCGCGCGGAATCAGCGCGTGAAGCCCTTCCGCGACGACAAGGTTCTTGTTGACTGGAACGGGCTTGCAATTTCGGCGCTCGCCCGCGCCGGGAGGCAGTTTGCCAGGCCCGACTGGGTCGGCATGGCGGAATCAGCATTTCATTTCGTTGCCGAATCGGCGGACGGTGAAAGACTTCCCCATTCCATAGCATCAAATAAACGACTGTTTCCCGGGCTTGCCAGCGACTATGCGGCGATGATCACTGCAGCGGTCGCTCTCTTCGAGACAACTGGGAACAGTAATTATCCCCTCATGGCCCGGCAATGGCTGGCAGCACTCGATCGCTGGCATGGCGACAAGGATAATCTCAGCCATTTCCTCACTGCAGCAGACAGCGCGGATGTGCCAATGCGTATCCGCGGTGACGTCGATGAGGCGATCCCGTCTTCCACAGCTCAAATCATCGAAGCGATGACGCGGCTTGCAATGGCGACATCCGATCATCGGCTTTATGAGCGCGCAATGACGGTTGCCGACAACGCATCCACCCGGATCGCCGGCCGGCGTCATGGTCAGGCTGGTATTATCCATGCCGCTACAATTATTGACCAGCCTAAGAAGCTCATCCTGATAGGAAGCCGCGGTTCAGATCTCGTTTCGGTAGCGAATCGTTTTCCTGACCCGACCCGCACAGACATTATTATTGACCCGGTCTCCGATGGAAGTCCTGTTGAACTTCCAGACGGCACCGCGATCTCAACTGCAACGCCAGCTGCCTGGCTATGTCTTGGTCAAACCTGCCTGCCGCCCATTCGCGACGCGGCCGCGCTTGAAGACCGGCTGCGTCAGCATCACACCTGACCGGTCAGGTATTCATTGAATCGAAGAAATCGGCATTCGTCTTGGTCTGCTTCAGCTTGTCGATCAGGAATTCGATGGCATCGGTCGTGCCCATCGGCGCCAGAATACGGCGCAGGACGAAGATCTTCTGCAAATCCTGACGCGCCACGAGCAAATCTTCTTTACGAGTGCCGGATTTCAGAATGTCCATGGCCGGGAAGATACGCTTGTCGGCGACCTTGCGATCAAGCACGATTTCCGAGTTGCCTGTGCCCTTGAACTCCTCGAAGATGACTTCATCCATGCGGCTGCCGGTGTCAATCAGTGCTGTCGCGATAATGGTCAGCGACCCGCCTTC
>CAZIAA010000312.1:0-2304 GCA_964537365.1 uncultured Sandaracinobacter sp. | reverse complement strand
CACAGGATCTGCGCATTGCCGATATGGTGCTGCAGGAAGGCCGGGCGCTGGTGGTTGCAATCAACAAATGGGATTCGGCAGAGGATGCCAGCCGGCTGTTCAACGGCATCAAGGCAGCATTGGCGTCGGGACTGTCGCAAGTGAAAGGCGTGCCAGTGCTGACGGTTTCGGCCCTGACCGGCAAGGGTCTCGATGTGCTGATGGACGTGGCTTTCCAGACCCGCGATCTGTGGCAGCAGCGCATCTCGACCGGTGCGCTCAACCGCTGGTTCGAAGCTGCGATTGCGCGCAATCCGCCGCCCGCACCGCGCGGCCGCCGCATCCGTCTGCGCTATATCACCCAGGTGAGCAGCCGGCCGCCGACCTTTGCCGTCTTTGGCAGCCGGCTCGATGAATTGCCGGCAAGCTATGGGCGTTATCTGGTGAACAGCATGCGTGAGGATCTGGGGCTGGACGGCATTCCGCTGCGGCTGCATTTCCGTTCCAGGCAGAACCCCTATGACGGCTGAACGGCGCATCGATGAACTTCTGCGTCGGGGCGAACCAGAAGCACTGGCGCTGATCGATCACGATCGTGAGCTGAATTACGCCGAGCTCGATCAGCAGGTATCTGCAATTGCAGCGGCGCTGGCCGACCGGCTTGAAGCTGGTGATCGGGTGGCATTGTGGCTGCCGAAATCGCTGGAATATGTGGCGCTGTTTCTGGCCATTGCGCGCGCTGGCGCCGTTGCGGTGCCGATCAATCCGGCGCTGCGGGCGCAACAGGTGCGCCATGTGCTGGCGGATTCGGCGGCGGCGCTGCTGATCACCCACCGCGCCCGCGCCGCGCATCTGGACGGGGCAGCCGATGCCATCGCCTGCCCATTGTTGCAGCTGGAAGATGTCTGGGCCGATCTGCTGCAAGGGGCCGCGCCTGTGGATTCCATGCGCGCGCCGGGTGGCGATGCGCTGGCGGCGCTGCTCTATACCTCCGGCTCCACCGGCCAGCCCAAGGGTGTGATGGTCACGCACGCCAATCTGCTGACGGGGGCGCGCAGTGTTGCGGGTTATCTCGGCACGCGCGCCGATGATCGTGTGCTGGCGGTGCTGCCGCTCAGCTTTGATTTTGGCCTGTCGCAACTGACCACGGCCTTTCATGCCGGCGCCACCGGAGTGCTGCTGGATTATCTGGCGCCGCGCGATGTGGTGACAGCCTGCGAACGCCATGCCATCACCCAGCTCGCAGCTGTGCCGCCGCTGTGGATCAAGGTGGCGGAAATGGACTGGCCGGAAGCAGCCCGTCAGCGCATGCGCACTTTATCGAACAGCGGCGGGCGTCTGCCGGTGCCGACGGTGCGACGCTTGCGCGAACTGTTTCCGGCTGCCCGGCTGCATCTCATGTATGGCCTGACCGAAGCCTTTCGCTCGACGACATTGCCGCCGGAACTGGTGGATGCGCACCCCGACAGCATAGGTCGCGCCATTCCCGACGCGGAAATTCTGGTGCTGCGCGCAGATGGCACGCTGGCGGCGGACGGTGAGGTCGGCGAACTGGTGCATTGCGGGCCGCTGGTTGCCCATGGCTATTGGCGCGATGCCGCGCGCACGGCGCAGCGCTTTCGCCCCGCCCCGGCGGTGTCACAGCTGGGCGGCACCGCGGTCTGGTCCGGCGATCGAGTTCGCCGTGATGCGCAAGGGCTGCTGTTCTTCGTTGGCCGGGATGATGAAACCATCAAGACCATGGGCACGCGGGTGTCGCCAACCGAGCTGGAGGAACTGGCCTATGAAAGTGGTGCGGTCGCCGATGTCGTGGCGCTGGGCGTTGCCGATGCGCTGGCCGGGCACCGCATCCGGCTGGTGGCCAGCGCGCCGGCCGGTCAGGACGCCAGATCGGCTGAGAAAAAGCTGCGCCGGCATTTCCGCCAGCAGGCGCCGAGCTATATGATGCCGGACAGCATCGTCTGGCTGCCGGCGCTTCCGGTATCGGCCAATGGCAAGCTGGATCGTTCCGCAATCCGGCGGGATCACGGCCAGTGAGCGACCGGCTGCCCCAGGGCTTTGGCCGTGACGCGCAAGGCCGGCTGCGGATCGCCGGCGAAACTGCCGAAAGCCATGTGGCGACGGCCGGCGATACGCCGCTGTTCGTTTATGATAGCCAGTTGCTGCGCGCGCGGGTGGCGGATTTTCGCGCCGCCATGCCGGCCGCACTGCAACTGCATTATGCCGTGAAGGCCAATCCGTTCGCACCATTGTTGCAGCATATGGCGCAGCAGGTCGATGGCTTCGATGTGGCATCCGCCGGCGAAGCGCGTCTGGCGCTGGAGG
>CAZIAA010000311.1:0-2305 GCA_964537365.1 uncultured Sandaracinobacter sp. | reverse complement strand
ACCGATCCCATGCCCGATGGCGGCCGCCGAATCGCCATCACTGGCTGGGCCGAACTGCAACCGCAGCAGTTGAAGGTTCCGGGCGACATTTCGTCGGCGGCCTTTCCGCTGGTGGCGGCACTGATCGTTCCGGGTTCCGATATCTGCATCGAAGCGGTGGGGATCAACCCCACCCGCGACGGGCTTTTGCGCGTGTTGCAGATGATGGGCGGCGATATCGAACAGTTGAACCCGCGTGTGGTCGGCGGCGAACCGGTTGCCGACCTGCGCGTGCGCCATTCGACCCTGCGCGGCATCGAAGTCCCGCCGGAAATCGCGCCGTTGATGATCGATGAATTTCCGATCCTGTTCGTGGCATCGGTCTTTGCCAGCGGCCGCACCACCATGCGCGGCATTGCGGAACTGCGTGTGAAGGAAAGCGACCGCATCGCCAATATGGCCAATGGGCTGCTGGCGGCGGGCGCCGCCGTGCAGGAACTGGCCGACGGCCTCATCATTGACGGCCGGGACGGCGATCCGCTGCCGGGCGGAGCCGAAATCACCACCGACCTCGACCACCGCATTGCCATGAGCTTTGCGATATTGTCGCTGCGGACGAAACAGCCGCTCAGGCTGGATGACCGGGCGCCAATTGCAACCAGCTTTCCGGATTTTCTGCCACTGATGCAATCGCTGGGGGCGTTTGAAGTTTGACGCCTTCCGCCTGGGCAGCAAGCCAGCCGGTGATGTGGCCGGCGATCCGCTCACCCGCCCGGCCATCGCCAAATGGCTGACAGGGCGAAGGCCGCGGCAGGCGCAGCAGCTCCCGGGCGGCGGCAATGATTTCATCCTGAGCGAGGGTGGAAAGCCGGGCAATGCCGGCGTCGACCGCTTCCATCCGTTCGGTCAACCGCCGCAGCACCAATGTCCGCAGGCCGAATGATGGCGCTTCTTCCTGCAGGCCCCCGGAATCGGTCAGCAGCAGGCTCGCGCGCTGCATGAGCCAGACCATCTCGGCATGGTCAAGCGGTTCGACCAGAGAGACATGCGGCACATGCGCCAGTTGCCCGAGCAGCGGCTGCCGCACCGCCGGATTGGGGTGCAGCGGCAGAATGATTTCCACAGCGTCCTCGGCGGCAAGTGTGCGCACCGCTGCGGCAATATCCGTCATCCGGTCGCCGATATTCTCGCGCCGATGTATGGTCATCAACACCAGCTGGCGGTCGTCGGCCGCGCAGAACGGAAAGCGCGTGCGCATGCGCTGCTGCAATTCCGCATCCACCTGCACCCGCAAATAGCTGCGCTGCAGCGCATCGATGCCGCTGTTGCCGGTTATGTGGATTCGTTCCGCCGGCACGCCTTCCCGGCGCAGCATTTCCGCCGCCCGCGCCGTCGGCGCAAAATGCAGCGCAGCAACGGGCGTAATCAGACAGCGCTGCATTTCCTCTGGAAATGGTTCCTGCAGGCTGCCGGTGCGCAGACCGGCTTCGACATGCGCCACCGGGATGCCGGCATAGGCGCCGGCCAATGCGCCCGCCAGCGCACTCAGCGTATCCCCCTGCACCAGAATGAGAGCCGGTCGATAGGCGCGCAGAACCGGTGCCAGGCGAAGCAGCATGACGCCCAGAAGCTGGGCTGGTTCAGTGTCGGCACCTTGCAGTGACAGTTCCATATCCGGCGCCAGCCCGAATTCGGCGAGCATGCGCGGCGTCAGATCCTTGTGCTGGCCGGTGGAAATCACGATGGTCCGCTGCTGGCGCCGTCGCAACGCTGCAATGATGGAATGCAGTTTGACGGCCTCGGGGCGCGTCCCGCAAATTGCCATTAAAGGCGGCCTGACTGGCATAGGTTCAGCACCTTTGATGGAGAGTATGTCCGGCGCAATCCCGCGGCCGATCTCCAGTTCTGCAGGCGACCCCTGCGCCCGATACCATCGGGATCGGACATTGACCATCATTGACCGGAGGCAGATAAAAATAATTCCTGCCCCAGGCACCGGACAGCTGCCCGGCAACGGCCGTTGCGGCATTTTGCGCCAGGCTGTTGCGAATCACTTGCACAAGTGACCGATCCTGCGTATCAGTCGCAATAACGCAGCCAATGGAGGCAGGGCATTGTCGAATTACCGCTGGCATGAACACAGACTTTGCAGACTGTTTGCAGGTGGTTTTCCGTGCGCCTTGCCGATGGTGGCCGGGTGCGAGTCAAATGGCGAAGGTATGCAATGATCGTCTGCTCTTGCAATGCTCTCCGGGAACGAGAAGTTCGGGAAACCATCCGCAACGGTGCCCGGTCGGAAAAGGATGCATATCAGAAACTTGGCTGC
>CAZIAA010000310.1:0-2320 GCA_964537365.1 uncultured Sandaracinobacter sp. | reverse complement strand
GCTGATTTCGGCGGTGTTTCCTGGGCTTCAGGGCGGGCCGCTGGTGCATGTGATCGCCGCCAATGCCGTGGCCTTCGGCGAGGCCCTGCAACCGGAATTCAAGGCCTATGCCAAGGCCGTCATCGAGAACGCGCAAGTGCTGGCGGCCACCCTGAAGGCGCGCGGCTGCGACCTCGTTGCCGGCGGCACCGACACCCATGTGGCGCTCGTCGACCTTCGCCCCAAGGGCCTGACCGGGAAAGACGCCGACGAAGCGCTGGAGAGAAGCCACATCACCTGCAACAAGAACGGCGTGCCCTTCGATCCGCTGCCGCCGACGAAAACCAGCGGCATCCGCGTCGGCTCGCCGGCCGGCACCACGCGCGGCTTTGGCGTTGCTGAATTCGAGAACATCGGCGATATGATTGCCGATGTGCTGGACGGCCTTGCCGCCCATGGTCCTGACGGCAATGGCGAAATCGAAGCCGATGTGCGGGCCCGGGTCAAGGAATTGACCGTCCGCTTCCCGATTTATGGCTGAGAATCGGCAGGCCCGCCGGGAGACAAGGCTGCATGCGCTGCCCGTTCTGCCACAATAACGACAGCCAGGTGAAGGACAGCCGGCCGGCCGAGGACGGCACCGCCATCCGCCGGCGCCGGCAATGTCCGTCCTGCGGCGCCCGCTTCACCACATTCGAGCGGCTGCAGCTGCGCGACATGGTGGTGGTGAAGAAAAGCGGCAAGAAGGAACCCTTCGACCGCGAAAAGCTGGCGCAATCGGTGTTCATTGCCTGCCGCAAGCGCGACATCGACGCCGATCAGATCGAACGCATGGTCTCGGCGATCCAGCGACAACTGGAATCGATGGGCGAAAATGAAGTGACGGCCGGCGAAATCGGCAGCCTCGTCATGCAGGGGCTGGAGCGGCTCGATCCTGTCGCCTATGTGCGTTTCGCCAGCGTTTACAAGGAATTCCGCGAAGCGCGCGATTTCGAAACCTTCGTCGGCGAACTGTCCGGCAAGATCAGCGGGCCAGACGAACCGGCCTGACCGTCAGACAGTCAGACAGTCAGGCCGGTCGCAAAGACGTTACCGTGCCGGCGCCAGTTCGAACTGCATGTTGACCGTGACCGACAGGCTGACCGCGCCGGCTTCCACCGGAGCGGGCGCAGCCTGGGCCTCCATCGCCATCGCCCGGAACACTGGCTGCACCGGCGGACGGCCGGAATTTTCCGAAATGGACAGCACCCGCTGCAATTTCACCCCGGCTGCTTCGGCATAGAGGCTGGCGCGCTGCCGCGCCTGCTGCACCGCCTTCACGCGCGCCTTGTCCAGCAGGGCATTGGGATCGGCGACTGAGAATGTCGGGCCATCGATCTGGTTGGCGCCAGCGCCCACCAGCGCATCGATGACCGCCCCGACCTTATCGGTCTGGCGCAGGGTGACCTGCACTTCATTGCGGGCTTCAAATCCAGTCAGCTGCGGCGCTTCACCCTGCTGGTGGCGGTATTGCGGCTGCAGGCTGAGGCGGCTGGTCTGAATGTCGCGCGACTGGATTCCAGCCTTTTTCAGTGCTGCGATCACATCATTCATGCGCCGATTATTACCGGAAAGCGCTGCAGCGGCATCGGCAGCCACCGTTACCACGCCGGCGCTGACCGATACGGTATCCGGCTCGGCCTCGACCGTTTCCGTCGCGCTGATACTGAGCGTCGCTGGCGGCGTGTCGGCCAGTGCCGGCAATGCTGCCAGCCCGACCAGCGCGGCGGCTGCAAGTTTCACGATTGTCATTCTGCCCTCCTTGATGCTGGCGCCTGCAATTCGCACATGTCCTGCGCGATTTGTCTGCGCCTGATTTGCAATTTGTATCTTGCCATCTGCTGAACAAGCTGACCATTCATCTGTCAGCAAACAGGATAAAGGCTATGAATGCCAGCCGCATAATGCAATGCTGTCAGGCAACAACAGCCAATCGGTGGAGGGTGCGGGATCTGTTTCACATTGGCAAAATCTCATCTGGGCGGAGCCCATCCGCACAAGACCGGTCTGTATGTGCCTTACAGGTGCGGGCCTGGCCGTTTTCCGTCGGCACCGGCATCGCCATGATTTCTGCTGGCGCGCAGGTCGCATATATCGACGACCGCCGGCAGGAAGCGCCGCCATGTGCAGCCTCGGACACGACCGCACAAGGCTGAGGCATGAACATGCATGACGCACCCACCGGGCCTGACTTCGATGCGCCGGCCGCAGTTTCTGCCGACTGGCAGAACCCGGCCGCATGCAGACGGCGGCGGCGCATCATTCTGCTGTCGGTGCTGGTTGGTGCGCTGTTCGTGGCGTT
>CAZIAA010000309.1:0-2365 GCA_964537365.1 uncultured Sandaracinobacter sp. | reverse complement strand
CTGCTCCACTTCGGCGGGATAGACATTGAAGCCGCCGGAGATAATCATGTCCTTCTTGCGGTCCACCACATAGAACCAACCATCGGCATCGCGCACGCCAATGTCGCCGGTGTGGTGCCAGCCGAAGGCCGAGACTTCCGCGGTGGCTTCCGGGTTCTGGTAATAGCCGGCCATCACCAGCGGCCCGCGCACGACGATTTCGCCGCGTTCGCCGGGCGGCAATATATTGCCGTCATCATCCATGATTTCGACGATGGACAGCAAATTCGGCCGGCCGCAACTGCCGGGGTGCGCCAGTTCGCCGTCCGCCCCCAAATGCTCGTGCGGCGGCATGGCCAGCACGCACATCGGCGCTTCCGTCTGGCCAAAGCTGGCGTTCATGACGGGGCCGAAAATCTCGATGGCTTCCTTCAGCCGCTCCACCGACATGGGGGCACCAGCATAGGAAATATAGCGCAGGCTGCGATAATCGCCGGCGCGCACATCGGGGTGCGCCAGCAGCATGTAAATGGCGGTTGGCGGCAGGAACATGTAACTGACGCCACGCCGGCCGATGGCGGTAATCACGTCGCCGGCGTCGAAACGCGGCAGCACCACCACCGTGCCGCCCAGCGCCATGCTGGCCAGCGCCAGCGGGCCGGCGGCGTGCGTCATCGGCGCGGCCACCAGATTGACCGGCGGCTCCGTCATCGGCATCGAAGCCGTCAGGCTGGCCACCAGTGCCTGCCAGTTGCCGTTGGTCAGCATCACCCCCTTGGAACGGCCGGTAGTGCCGCCAGTGCTGCCCAGAAACGCCAGTTCCTGCGTCGCGCCAGAACGGCGGCGTGGCGTTTCGCTGGCGTCGCCCAGCCGATCTTCGATGAAGAAATCGGCTTCGGCAAAAGGCCGGTCCAGCGCGATATAGCGGCGGATGCGCGGGCAATCGCGACGGAAAGCGGCAATGCGGTCCGCCACTTCGGAATGGACGAACAAAGTGTCGATATCGAGCAGATCGAACAGATAGGCATTTTCGCCGACGCCGGCACGGTGGTTGGCCATCACCCACACGCCATCGGCGCGCAATATGCCCAGCAATGCTTCGAACGCTTCCAGCGCATTGCCACTCAGCACGGCAGCATGCGCGCCGGCGGCAAAGCCATCGGCAATCAGCATGTTGGCGATGCGGTGGCTGCGCTCCGCCACTTGCGCATAGCTTTTGCGCACATCGCCAGCGATCATGCACGGCCGGTTGCCAGCGACGCGCGCACCGCGATCGAAGAAATCGATCATCCGCATTCCGTGCCGTGCGTCCATCGTCAGCGCCGCATCGTCAAATCGAGCGTGGCGGAACGGATCTGCACCAGCGGCGCCGTCGCCAGCTTCAGCAGCCGGTCCACCTGCTCCAGTTCCGGCGACGACAAAGTGGGATAATCGCGGCGGATCGGGCCGGCGGCGCGCATCCGCTCGATATCGGCGGCGGGCACCAGCGCGCGCAGGATCAGTTCATCATCATCCTCGCCAGTGCCGTGGCGGCGGCGCAATTCGGCCACGTCCGGCTGCTCCGGCGGCTGCGCGACGATCTCCTTCGCACGCGGTTGCGCCATGATGCGGTCCATCACGTCGGCATCAATGGGGGCAACCGGCTCGCCATAGAAGCCGGCGGCATATTGAATCACTTCGTCCGGCACCACCGAATAGCGTTTGCCCGTCACGATGTTCAGCACCGCCAGCGTGCCGACCAGTTGCGCGAACGGCGTCGCCATGCCCGGATAGCCCAGTTCGCGCCGCACCGTCGCCACTTCCGCCAGCACGTCCGGCAATTTGTCCAGCATATTCTGCTGCACCAGTTGCGCGCGCAGCGTGCCCATCATGCCGCCGGGAATCTGATGCTTCAACGCCGTGACATCATATTCGAAATGCTGGTTCACCAGGAAGCCGGCCGCCTTGCCCACCCGCTCGAAATGGTCGGCCACCGGCGGCAGCTTGCTGGTGTCGATATTATGGGTGTGGCCCATGATTTCGACATTTTTCGTCATGATTTCAATCGACGGAATCGAGGGGCCATTGGCCATTGGCCGCACCGCCGTGTGCAGCACCGTCACGCCGAATTCGATGGCGTCCATATAGGATTTCGCCGACTGGCCCAGCATGTTGTTGGCGTGCATTTCAATCGGCTTGCCGCGCGCTTTCGCCACGATGGCCGGCACCAGCGTGGAAATCCGTTCGCGATCCAGCACGCCGCCGGTGTCATAAAGCAACAGGCTGTCCACTTCCGGCAGCGCGGATAATTTGTCCGCCTTGTCGGCGTAATATTCGTCGGTGTGAACCGGCGACAAGGTGAACAACATGGTGCCGGCCACCAAGCAATCGTGGCTTTTCGCGATTT
>CAZIAA010000308.1:0-2378 GCA_964537365.1 uncultured Sandaracinobacter sp. | reverse complement strand
GGGTATTGATCGGCGGCAGCGATTCGCGGGTGAGCGGCACACCAAATGGCCCAGGCACCTGTTCCGGGGCAGAGTCCCGGGCTGGCCCGGTGGCCGCATCTGGGAAATTGGTTCCGGTTGAAGCGGCGTTACGCCGCATTCTGCCCGAATCCGGGCGATTTGGTACTGCATGATCCGTCACATGCCCAATAGCGGCGGGACGGGAGGCCAATGGCCCATATGGCCGGCGAACGGCCTGTTTTCTGCTCATTCTTCAGATCCTTGCTCTTCCGACAAAGCCGATCTTTGTACGCAACCAATTGCGCGCCAGCGTGGCGGCTGCACGTGCAGCCAGCCACCCGAGGCACTGAGAGCCTTTTGCAGCCATGTTTCCGGGGCAGTTTGCAGGAAATCCACGGGGATTCGCCCTTCACTACCCGGGAGGCATGTCTGCAGCCTGCTCTTGCACTTTCCCGATGCACAGCGCATCACGCTGCGGCGCAGAGTTGCAAAAGCCGTGCCCGGCTCCCAATTTGTCGGACCGATGGCTTGCCTACTCCCAAGCAACGGCCGGTTCCGTCCGGCCTTCAGTCCAACATTTACGGACACTAACCTAAATCAGGTCCAAAGTGGTGCAAAGTATTGTTAACCCATTTCAGCCGAATGTAAATAAAAGTGACATTCGCAGTGTCGATATTGCCGCCGGCAACGCTGCCGCAGCGGTCGAAGCGGCATTGGCACAGGTCCGCGCCCGCCTGCCGGCGCCGGGGACGCGCGTGGTCGTCGCCATGTCGGGCGGGGTCGATTCCAGCGTGGTTGCGTCAATCGCGCATCATCACGGCTGTGAAACCATTGGTGTGACCTTGCGGCTGTCGGATTCCGATGACGCGCCGGCGCGCAAGGGTTCCTGCTGTGCTGGTTCCGACATCGCCGATGCGCGCGCCATTGCCGCCAATCAGGGCTTTGCCCATTATGTGCTCGATTATATTTCCGCCTTCCGTCAGGAAGTCATGGAAAAATTTGCTGATTCCTATCTGGAAGGGCGCACCCCGGTGCCCTGCATCAGCTGCAACCAGACGGTCAAATTCCGCGATCTGCTGGGCGTTGCCGAGGACCTTGGCGCCGAAGCGCTATTGACCGGGCATTATGTCCAGCGCCTGGATGGGGCGCGGGGTGCTGAACTGCACCGCGCCGCCGACACCTCCAAGGACCAGAGCTATTTCCTGTTTGCAACGACCCCGGCGCAATTGCAGCATTTGCGCTTCCCGCTGGGCGGGCTGGACAAGCGCAGCGTGCGGCTGCTGGCGGAACATTTCGGCCTGCGGGTGGCGCTGAAACCCGACAGTCAGGACATCTGCTTCGTCCCGCATGGCGATTACCGTGCCGTGGTGCGAAAACTGCGCCCCGGCGCCGACCGCCCGGGCGAAATCGTGGATCTGCACGGCCGGGTGCTCGGGCATCATTCCGGGCTGATTGGTTTTACCATCGGCCAGCGCCGTGGCATCGACATTGGCGGTCAGACGGAACCGATTTACGTCGTCCGGCTGGACATTGTGAAAAATCAGCTGGTGGTCGGGCCGAGGTCGGCACTGGCGGTGTCCAGCGTCCATCTGGACGGGCTGAACTGGCTGGGGAGCGCCGAGATCCCCACGGATGGCCTCGATGTGACGGTGAAATTGCGCTCCATGGCGCCGCTGGCGCCAGCGCGGCTGTTCGGCGGCGATGCGCCCCGGCTGCTGTTTCCACAGCCGCAATATGGTGTCTCGCCGGGGCAGGCCGCGGTCTGTTATGCCGGGACGCGAGTACTGGGCGGCGGCTTCATCGAATCCGCGCTTTAGAGCCGGCCCAGTTCAGCCGGTTTCAGCCGGGCCCGTACGCGCACGGCGCGGGTGGGCGGGTCGATTGTGCTGCCATGGAAATCCACTCCCTGGCCGGGGGCAAGCTGCGCCGCCGAGAGGGTCAGGGTCGAGCGCGAAAGCACCCGGCCCGACGCATCCAGAAGCAGGATTTCCACGCGTGGCACCGGCTGCGGCTGGTCGGTGCGGTTGTGGATGCGGCCGCTGATTTCCCAGACCAGATTGCTGGCGACGCGCTGGCTTTTGGGGCGCGCGATTTCAATGGCCAATGGCGGCACGGGCGCGCGCGGCAGGGCGATGCGCAGCGATTGCCCCGGCAGTTCGATGCGCAGCGCTGACAGCCGCGCCCAATTGTCGGCCAAAGTCACACGCAGCGGTACGCTTGCGGACGATTGCCCAAGCACGAAGCCAGCGCCCAGCAGAAGCAGCGCCAGCAGCAGAATTGCCAGCAACCGGAATGCAGCGTGGCGCCGGGGATTTCGGGTGCGGTCGCCGTCTACCCTGCTGTCATCCGGAAAATCATCGTCCGGCGCATCGCTGTCG
>CAZIAA010000307.1:0-2406 GCA_964537365.1 uncultured Sandaracinobacter sp. | reverse complement strand
CGAAATCCTCCTGCCCGAACACCTGCCCATCGAGCAGCGCCCAGCTGCGCGCCCAATGGTCGCGCGCCTTGTCGGTGGTGGGTTTTTGCGGAATCAGCATGAAATCCTCGACCAGGGTTTCATCGACCCGTTGCGGCATGACCACCATCAGATTGACGTAATCCGGGCTGGCAATCAGGATCGTGGCTGGAAACAGCCGATAAGCAAAAGTGACGACCCGGCGCACGGCCGCCCAGTCGTGGAAATCAATTGCCTCCAGCCCATGCCGGCGCACCACTGCCGAACGCGCATGCGGGCCGATCATGTCGGCGGCGGTCAATCCGTCTTCAAAGAAGGGCGCAATGCTGTCCCGGTGCAGCCGCGCCACATGATAGCTTTCGGAAAATGCATCGACGATCAGCTTCCAATTGGCCTGCACCTTGTGCGTGTTGCGGGCATAAAGATACATGCGATCCAGCCCGAGTGCTGCGAAATCCGCTGCCAGAGCGCCAGTTGCATGGGCAAAATCGGCCCTGTGCGCGCCGTCCCGCCTTTCCCGTGGCGCGGCCCAGATCAGGCCACCAGCCTCGGCGGACGGCACTTCAACCAGGCCCATGCGGTTTTTGTCGAGGCCGGGGAATGTTTCCGCGCGCGGCAACCCCTGCAACGACCCATCGAGCGCATAGGACCAGGCGTGATAGGGGCAGACGATCAGTCTGCCCGGCACCGGTTCGCTGGCGTCCAGCAGACGGGTGCCGCGATGGCGGCAGGCATTGAGGAAGATGCGCAATTGCCCGTGCCGGTCGCGCATCAGCAACAATGGCGCGCCGAACCCGTCATGCGTCATCGAACTGCCGGCTTCCGGCAGCATGGCGGACGGCCCGAGCACCAGCGGCAGCCGCGCGAACAACGCCTGTTGTTCGCGGGCAAAGCGCGTCGGCGACAGATAATCACTGGCCGGGATGGTCGAGCAACGGAATTCGGTTGGCGGCTCTGCATCGCGTCCGCGCAGGGCAAGCGCCAGCTGGCCGTCGGTCGGACGGTTGGCAGGGGGACGCCCGGCAGCAGCGCTGGCAATGCTGTTCATGGCCTGCATAGAGTGCCGATTCGCAGGCTTTTGCGCAATGCTGTTTCCATTTGCCGGCAAAGGCGGCAATGGAGGGCCGATGAATCGCCCTTTGCCTGCGCGGCGCGGATGGCTGCAGTCGCTCCACCCATACCTCGAACGCGCGCCCATGGGCGCGCTGCTGCTGGGCCTGTCGTCGGGCGCGCCTTTTGCAATGATTGCGTCCACCCTGACGACGCGTCTGGCGGAAGCCGGCATCGACAAGCGCATGGTGACGGCCTTTGCGCTCACTTTTCTGTTCTACAATTTCAAATTCCTCTGGGCGCCGTTCATCGACCGGCTGCGCATTCCGCTGCTGACCCGGCCATTGGGGCAGCGCCGCGCCTGGCTGTTCGTGATTGCCGCCTGTGTGCTGGCCTCCATCACCTGGATGGGGCGGGTCGATCCCGTGGCCGACATGCCGATGATGCTGGCCGCCACACTGACCACGGCCTTTTTCGGCGCGACTTTCGACATCATCATCGATGCCTATCGAATCGACAGCCTGACCCCCGAACAGCTGGGTGTCGGTTCCGGCATGAGCCAATATGGCTGGCGGCTGGGCGCAGCCGGTGCCGGCGCGCTGGCGCTGGTCGTCGCCGGACATGCCGGCTGGGACGCCGCCTATGCCGCATCGGCGCTGTTTGCAGTGCCGGCAGTGATCGCCGGGCTGTTGCTGGGGGAGCCGAAACGCCGGCAGGCAGTGGTGCAGACAGAGGCGCGGGTGCCATTTCTGCGCCGGGTGCAATCGGCCTTTGTCGCGCCGCTGGCGGATTTCCTGACCCGGCGCAGCGCCTGGCTGGTGCTGGCCTTCGTCATCGTCCACAAGATCGGCGATACTTTGGCCAATCTGTCGATCCGCCTGCTGCTTGCCGACCTTGGCTTCAGCAACAATGCAATTGCGACTTTCGATGTCGGCTTCGGGCTGATCGCCACGCTGGTTGGCATTTTCGTCGGCGGCATCGTCTATACCCGCCTTGGCATGATGCGCGCGGTCATGCTCAGTCTGTGGCTGATGGCGCTGTCCAATCTTGGTTTCGCCTGGCTTGCAACCGTTGGCCCGCATAATTGGGCGCTGGCGGCGACCATTGGTTTCGAGAATTTCGCCAGCGGTGTCGGCGGTGTCGCCGTCGTCGCCTATCTCAGCTGGCTGTGCGATCTGCGCTTTACCGCGACGCAATTCGCGCTGCTGTCGGCGATGGCGTCGATTCTGGGCCGTTTTGCCCAGGGCACGACGGCGGGTGCGTTGATCGAGACTTTCGGTTTCGTCAATTTCTATCTGCTGACGACGGTGCTGGCGCTGCCGGGAATCTGGCTTTTCC
>CAZIAA010000306.1:0-2418 GCA_964537365.1 uncultured Sandaracinobacter sp. | reverse complement strand
ATCTGTGCCGACTTGCTTTCCGTGCAGCGCATTCACCATTGCTGCCTCTGCGAAGAAGGTATGTTGCAGCACGGAACAAATCAAGAGTCTGCGGCCGGAGTCATGCTATATCCAGGCAGGATCATGCCCTTTGGAGCACCGAATGCGGACTGCAACTGCTTGAAATCAAGTATATTATACAGGTGATGCAACCAAGGAATGGCAGCCATGCAAAGTTATTGCACTCGCGATGTCAGTGGTCGGGCGCTGTTCCCTGCAATTCCGGCGCGCTCGGAGAGCTGGTCGATTCGAGCCCCTTCCGATGATGCCCGTTGGGCGGCGGTTCAGGCTTCGCCGGCGGTTTCCACCATGGCGGCGGCCAGTGCGTCGCGCGGGGATTTGCCGCCCCAGAGCACGAACTGGAATACCGGATAATAGCGTTCGCATTCGGCCAGCGCGGCTTCGACCAGGGTATGTGCCTGCGAGATGCTGAGCGAAGCGCCGTCCGGATCGTCGAGCAGCGCGGCGTGGCGAAACAGGATCGAGCCATCCATCGACCATTGTTCGAAATGGCCGATCCACAATTGTTCATTGATGAGCGACATGGTTTCGAACAGCCGCGCGCGCGTATTGCCGTCGCCGGTGGCGGCGGTGCCGCTGACGCCGGTCAGGGCGATGAACTGCAGGACCTGATCGTCTTCGCGCCAGAGCGCGCGCAGTTCGTAATCGGACCAGCTGCCCTTGACGGTGGTGATGATTTCCTCATCGCCATCGCGTTCGAAGCTCCAGTTGTGGCTGGTGAAATATTGTTCCAGCATGTCGATCGGCGCGGAAACTTCCGCGCCCGGTTCAAATTGCACCAGTGTCATTGTCGGCAAAGTCCTTTGCTGAGCCTGGAGATGCGCGCAGTTGCAGTTCGCTTCTGGTCTGCTGCCCCGGCATATGGCCGCCGGAGTTTTGCTCCGGCAAGGGGTGCGCATGGGCAAGGCTCGAAAAACATGTGGATAATCGGTTTTCCAGACAGTTTCCCGGTCAGGAAATGTCTGTATCCTCGTGACTGGTGCGCAGTTGCGCCAGTTCGGTTCGAACAGTTTCCAGTTCGGCGCGGGTTTCCGCCGCCATGGCCTTTACGGCTTCGAATTCCTCGCGGCTGACCATGTCGAGGCCGCCGATCGCCTGCCGCAGTTTTTCCTTGACGCGGGCTTCGGCTTCGCGCCCGGCGCCGGCAACTGTTCCGGCAATCGACGACATCAGCCGGGACAGGTCGTCAAGCACCTGATTCTGGTTCTGCATGTCAATCTCCTGCAAAGGCGCACCAGATGCGGCTATAGAGACGCGGCTGCACGGATGCTGCGTTCGCTAACAATACATGCTTTGCCGGCCATGGGCCAGATGGGAAATGCCATTGCCGCCGGGCGGTGCCGTTATTCGCTGGTTTTCACCGCCGGATCGTCTTCGAGGCTGTGCATCTGGGTTTCCAGTTCGCGGCTGATCGCCAATGGCGAGCGCGTGCGTTTGGCGAAGGCGGTATAGAAAACCGGAATGACGAACAGGGTCAGCAAGGTGGCCAGGCTGACGCCCCAGACGATGACGACGCCAATGGCCTGCCGGGAACCGGCGCCGGCGCCGCTGGCCAGCATCAATGGCGTGGCCCCGGCAACGGTTGCAACGGACGTCATCATCACCGGCCGCAGGCGACGTTCAGATGCCTGCAATATGGCGTCGCGGAAGGCGACGCCGCGGTCGCGCAGCTGGTTGGCGAATTCGACGATCAATATGCCGTTTTTCGCCGCCAGCCCGACCAGCATGACAATGCCGACCTGCGAATACAGATTGAGGGTGCCGCCCATCAGCCACAGCCCGAACAGGCCGCCGCCAAGCGCCAGCGGCACGGTCAGGATGATGATGCCGGGGTGCACCCAGCTTTCGAACTGGGCCGCCAGCACCAGATAGACGAGGACGATGGTCAGCGCCAGCACGGTCCATAGCGATGACCCGGTCTGGCGCAGGTCCCGGCTTTCGCCGCGGTGGCCGATGTTGGTGACTTCGGGCTGGCTGAGGGCGGCTTCCTCAAGGAAGCTCAATGCTTCGCCCAGGGTGGTCCCCGGCGCGAGGCCGGCTTCGAGCGTGATGGCGCGCTGCTTGTTGAAGCGGCTGAGTTCGCCGGCCTGGGCGGATTCGCGCAGACTGACCAGATTGGACAGCGGCACCCGTTCCCCGGTGGTGGATGAGCGCACATAGATATCGGCCAGATTGCCGGCGTTGGCGCGGTCCGAATCCTCGGCCTGCAGGACGACGTAATATTCCTCGCCACGGTCGATGAAGGTGGTGACGCGGCGGCTGCCCATCATGGTTTCCAGCGCGCCGGCAATATCGGCAATGGATATGCCGAGATCACCGGCCCGGGTGGTGTCGATATCGACGATCAGCTGCGGCCGG
>CAZIAA010000305.1:0-2423 GCA_964537365.1 uncultured Sandaracinobacter sp. | reverse complement strand
GTCCTCGCCATCGGCATATGCTTGTTTCAGTTCGGGCACTTCGGCGATATGCGCCATCAGCCGCAATTCGATCTGGTTGTAATCGGCGGACAGCAGCACATGTCCGGGCGGGGCGATGAAGGCATTGCGGATACGTCGCCCGGTGGCGGTGCGCACCGGGATGTTCTGCAGATTGGGATCAGAGGAAGCGAGCCGCCCGGTGGAGGCCGCCGCCATGGAATAATTGGTGTGCACCCGGCCGGTGTCGGGGTTGATCTGTTGTTGCAGCGCTTCGGTATAGGTGGAGCGCAATTTGGACAGCTGCCGCCATTCCAGCAGGGTGCTGGCCAGCCGGCGGACGCGGTCATGGCCGTCGCCCTCCAGATCCTGCAGGCGTTCCAGTTCGGCGACATGGGTGGTGTATTGCCCGCTCTTGCTTTTCTTGCCGCCGGGCGCGCCCATCTGCACGAAGAATATCTCTCCCAGCTGCTTCGGGCTGCCGAGGTTGAACTTGCCGCCGGCGATGGTTTCGGCTTCGGCTTCGAGGCGCTCCATCTCGGTGGCGAATTCCGTCGACATGCGCGCCAGTTCCGGGCGGTCGACCAAGATGCCGGCGCGTTCCATCGCGACCAGCACCGGCACCAGCGGCCGGTCGCACCATTCATAGACGCGGGTGACCTTGTGGCGCCACAATTGCGGGCGGAATCTCTGCCACAGCCGGAGCGTGACATCGGCATCCTCGGCGGCATAGCCTGTGGCTTGCTTCAGCGGCACTTCGGCAAAGCTGATCAGCGAACGGCCGCTGCCGGCGACATCCTTATAGGCAATGGTGTCATGGCCGAGATGGCGTTTCGCCAGTTCGTCCATGCCATGGCCCTGCAACCCGCCTTCCAGCACATAGGACAGCAGCAGAGTGTCATCGAACGGCGCAATGGCGATGCCCAGACCAGCCAGTACCTGCATATCATATTTCAGATTCTGGCCGATTTTCAGCACAGCCGGATTTTCCAGCAGCGATTTCAGCAGCGGCAGCGCTTCATCGGCGGAAAGCTGCGCCGGCCGTTCGGCCAGCAGGCCATTCCCAGAGACATGCGCCAGCGGCACATAGCAGGCGCGGCCCGGCGCGGTCGCCAGGCTGAAACCGACGAGTTCGGCGCGCATGGAATCGAGCGAGGTGGTTTCGGTGTCGAAGCCGACGAAACCGGCCTGTTCGGCCTGTTGCAGCCATTCGCGCAGGCGGTTGCTGTCGGTCACCATTTCATAGTCATCGGCGTTGAACGGGACGGCTTCGATTTCGGGCGCGGTCAGCGCGGCCGGGGCCGGCGATGGGGCGGCCGCAGCCGCGCCATTGCTGGCGCGTTGCTGCAGCCGGCCGAGCAGGGAACGAAAGCCGTGTTTGTGAAAAAACGCCGCCAGCCCGTCGGTATTGGGCGCGCTGCCCAGCTTCAGTTCCGCGATCGGCGGATCAAGCGCAATGTCGCGCTTCAGATCGACCAGTTGCCGCGACAGCCGGGCGGCATCGGCATGTTCGATCAGATTTTCGCGCAGCTTCGGCCGGCTGATTTCCCGGGCGCTGGCCAGCAGATTATCGAGCGTGCCATATTCGTTCAGCAGTTGGGCCGCGGTCTTGATTCCGACACCGGGGACGCCGGGGACATTGTCGACCCGGTCCCCCATCAGCGCCAGCACATCGCCCAGCCGTTGCGGCGGCACGCCCCATTTTTCTTCGACATCCTCGGTATGGAAGCGCTTGTGCTGCATGGTATCGAGCAGCGACAGCCCCGGGCGCACCAGTTGCATCAGATCCTTGTCGGAACTGACGATGGTGACGTGCATGCCCTGCGCCAGCGCGGCTTCGGCATAGGAGGCAATCAGGTCGTCGGCTTCGAAATTCTCCATTTCGATGCAGGGCACGCCAAAGGCATTGACGGCGTCGCGGATGAGCGGGAATTGCGGAATCAGATCTTCGGGCGCCGGCGGCCGGTTGGCCTTGTAATCGGCATAGAGGTCATTGCGGAAAGTGCGGCGGCCGGCGTCCAGAATGACGGCGAGATAATCATCCTCCGGGGATTTGCGCGCATCCTCGACCAGCCCCCACAGCATGGAGGTGAATCCGAACACGGCGCCGACCGGCGTGCCTTCGGGATCGGTTAAGGGCGGCAGGCGGTGATAGGCGCGAAAAATGAAGCCGGAACCGTCGATCAGCGTCAGATGCGGGGGTGGAACCGAGGAAGCCATGCCATTGCCCTAGGGATCAAACCCGATCCGAACAAGGTCATGAGCGGGTTTGGCCGACCAGCCGGCGTCATACTGCCAGTCGCGCGTGTCGGTGTTGTGGCATTGCCCGGGCCGGGGCAGGGATGCCATAGAGCAGGGTGAGAGGAATCAGCGGGAGGAACATGATGGCGTCAGACTGGCCGGCAATCAGCATCGCCGAAGCCAAT
>CAZIAA010000304.1:0-2435 GCA_964537365.1 uncultured Sandaracinobacter sp. | reverse complement strand
AACCAGATCCGGCCCCATATGTTTCAGGCTGACCGCCCAGGGAAACAGAAAGGCAACTTCCAGATCGAAAATGATAAACAATATGGCCACCAGATAAAACCGCACATCGAAGCGCCCGCGCGTCGATGTGAAAGCCGGAAAGCCGCTTTCATATTCCGTCAGCTTGTCGCCATAGGGCTTGTTGGTCTTGATCGCATTGGACAGCAAAACCGGCAGCCCGGCGAAGATACCGGCAAATACGATCGCCACCGCCAGAAACAACAGGATCGGGAGATATTCGAGCCCGATATTGGAAAGCTCTTGCATGGGGGCACCTCTAGAAAAGGCTACGATTCGCAGCAAGCATTGTAAACAGCCGACCGGACCGGAGAAACTGCAGTTTGCTGCGACAAATCAACCTGCCCGAATGGCCGAGGCAAGCAGGCGGTGCAGGCGCGAATGCACATCGCTGTTGCCGGCAATGATTTCGGCGCGTTCCACCATCTGCTCACCACCGCGAAAATCGCTGACGAAACCACCGGCTTCCCGCACCAGCAGGATTCCGGCGCTGATGTCCCAGTGACGAATTCCCTCTTCCCAATAGCCATCGAACCGGCCGGCGGCGACCCAGGCGAGATCGAGGCTGGCGGCGCCGAAACGGCGGACCCCCGCCACCTCCGGCATGACTGCGTGAAGGATCTTCTGGAATTGCGCTGCATCGCCATGGCCGTGAAACGGAATGCCCGTTGCAATCAGCGCCTCCGCCATCTGCCGCCGGCCGGAAACACGCAGGCGGGCATTGTGCAGCCAGGCGCCGCGGCCACGTTCCGCCCAGAAGGTTTCATCCGTCAGCGGCTGATAGACGACGGCTGCAATCGGCACGCCCATATGTTCCACGCCCACCGATATGGCGAAATGCGGAATGCCGTGCAGGAAATTGGTGGTGCCATCCAGCGGGTCGATGATGAAATGCGGCGAATCCGCTTCCTCGCCGGGGATATTCGTGCCTTCCTCCAGCACGAAGCCCCAGCCGGGCCGGGCGCGCTGCAATTCTTCCACCAGAGTCTGCTCGCAGGCCCGATCCGCCTGACTGACGAAATCCGATGGACCTTTACGCGACACCTGCAACTGCGTCACTTCGCCGAAATCGCGGCGCAGCCGCGCCGCTGCCTTGCGACAGGCGCGCTCGATGACCGTGATGATTGCCGACTGGCTCACAAACGTCTCTCAGTCCGCCCGACGCACATAGGTTTGCTGATAAACATCGACGATGATTTTCGTTCCGCTTTCGATGTGCGGCGGCACCATCACGCGCACGCCATTTTCCAGCACCGCCGGTTTGAACGAGGACGATGCCGTCTGCCCCTTCACCACCGCATCCGCTTCGACGATGGTTGCTTCCACTTGTTCCGGCAGTGCGACGGAAATCGGCTTTTCGTCATAGAATTCCATGGTGACATCCATGCCATCGGTCAGGAACGCCAGCGCGTCACCAAGCAGGTCGCCCGACAGCGTCACCTGCTCATAGCTGTCCTTGTCCATGAAGATCAGCTGTTCGCCATCGGCATAGAGGAACTGGAAATCCTTGGTATCGAGGCGCACCCGCTCCACCGTTTCCGCCGAACGGAAGCGCACATTGGTTTTGCGGCCATCGATCAGGTTCTTCATTTCCACCTGCATATAGGCCCCGCCCTTGCCGGGCTGGGTGTGCTGGGTCTTGACGGCCCGCCAGATGCCACCCTCATATTCGATGATATTGCCGGGGCGGATATCCACACCACTGATTTTCATGGGTCACCTTCGCGCATCGGGGAAAGACAGGGCTGCGCTGTATCGGCCAAAGCCGCGGATGGCAATGGCAGGCCGGGCGCATGCCGCCCGCCCACAGCCGACAATGCACACAGAAACAGCGGGCAGCTCGTTGGAGCCACCCGCTGCTGCGTTCCGTTTCCAGCCGGTTCAGGCCAGACGCGCGCCCTGTTCGCGGCGCCGGCGCATGGCAACGCCAACAATGCCAAAGCCCGCGATCAGCATCGCCCAGGTCGCTGGTTCGGGCACCCCGCCCACACCCGGTCCCGGCACATCCGGGGTCTTGGCATAGCCCAGGAATTCCCCCGACAGCGACGTGAAGCTGCCACCCGGCGATGCAATGCCGATGGTGGAGGTATTCAGGCCATCGATTTCCATCCCGCCGGTAAAGAAGGCGCCGGGATAAAGGTCCATGCCAAAGCTTGCATAGATATTGTAGGATTTGCCGCTTTGCAGGAACAGATCCACGTCAAAGCCATTGCTCAGATACATGCTGTTGAAATCGGGTTCGACCGTGACCTGATCCAGCACATAATCGTTGTAAAGCGCCTGGCTGGCATACGGGCTGAATGTGGTCCAGCTGTCCCATGTCGCATCCGAACCGGCTTCGTAGACAGCAAAATAGATATAGGCAGCGGCATAGGCCG
>CAZIAA010000303.1:0-2438 GCA_964537365.1 uncultured Sandaracinobacter sp. | reverse complement strand
GACTGACGATGGCCTCGGTGAGCGCGGCCGCCGCCCGCCGTCGCCGCCACCAGCGCCAGCCGGCCAGCGCGGCGAACAGCAGCCAAATGAGACCGATCAGCCACCAGCGCCACGACAGCAGGCTGGCCACGGCAAGCCCGCAGATGACGAAAATGACGATACTGGCAAGGATCGCTGCGCCAATCATCAGCACCCACCAGCTGGAAAGAATGCCCCGGACCTTGTCCATCATTCGCTCCTTGGCAGCACCAGTTCGACCCGCCGGTTTTTCGCCTTGGCCTCGGCACTATCGGCACGATCGACCGGCTCGCGGTCGCCGCGCCCCTCGGCCGACAGCCGGGCGGGATCGCCGATGACCCGCGCCAGCACGCCCAGCACGTCGCGCGCGCGCGCTTCGGACAGCGCCAGATTGTCCGGATAGGTGGCCGCCAGCGCACCCCGGATCGGATCGCTGTCGGTGTGCGCCACGACCCGGATCGGCCCGGATTCGGGCGCCAGCGCACGCCCGGCCTGCGCGATCAGAGGAACATAGGCATCCGCCAACGCCGCAGCGCCGGCGCGGAACATGCCGGCCGGCAGACCCGGGCAGGCAGCGATGGTCAGGCGGATGCTGCCGCCATCGTCGCGCGCCTCGATGCAGGGATTGTCGAGCCGGGCGCGGATGCGCTCCAGCTGGCCGGACTGCTGCTGCGGCCCGGCCGTGCCGATGCGGTCGATGTTGGCAACCGCCAGCGGCGGAATGGGTCTGAGTGCGGCCTTCGGCGCGGCATCGCGGCTGTCCAGCAGCAGCTTCAGGGCCAGAAACAACAGGACCAGTACCGCCAGCACGGCGGCGGCCAACAGAGCCGCGCGGGCGAGCCAGCCGATGCGCGACATCGGCGTCGGCACGCCACGCCACGATGGCACCAGATCGGTTTCCGGGCGCGGCCGAATGCCGGAGAGCGCATCGAAGATACCGGCCATCCGGCGCTCTATCTGCTGCCGGCCGTCGCTGGCGATGCGGGCGCGGCCCTGAAAACCGACCGCCAGACAGGCGTGATAGAGTTCCAGCATGTCCTGATTGGCAGCCGGTCGCTGTTGCAGCGCGTCGAGGATGGTGAAGAACTGGTCGCCACCAAAGGCCTGGCCGAAGCTTTGCACCACCAGGCTCGAACGCGCCCAGTCCGATTGCGCGCCGCCCGGCAGATTCTGCACGATGTCATCGACGGAGGCCAGCACTGCATAGCGGGCCCGGGCATTGTCCTCCGCCGAAAGCCCCATGCTGGCCAGCTGCTTTTCATAGGCGCGGGCCTCATCGCCGGCACGCGCACGCAGCGCCTGAACATTGCGGACCTCGCGATCGGCCTGCACGGCAGCCGCCAGCGCCAGCAACCGCGCCGAGGCCGCCAGCAACGGATTACGCACCCGCATCGGCACGTCGAGCGGCGGCACATCATCGGCCTGCCAATTGGGCGGCGGCGGCTGGCCATTGCCACCCGGACCGTTGCCGCCAGGACCATTACCGCCGGGACCATTGCCGCCCGATCCACCGCCATTCCGAGGCGGCGGCGGTGGATTGGCATTGTCGCCCCCCTGCGCCGTTGCCAGCGGCGAGGGCCGGAACACGGTCTTCTCTCCGTTCATCGCTGCACCCTTCGGACGCACCACAATTCCATGGCAAGTTCCGGCCATTCGCCGGCAATGTACAGCCCAAGCGCCGGCGCCGTTGCGAATTCCTTCCAGTCCGGGTGGCTGCGATCAAGCTCGAAATAGACATAGCCCGCCATCGCCCGGATCTGCGACGGCGGTGCGGCCACCGCCGACAGCGGCACGCCCGGAAGCGCTGCCTGCACCAGTTGCTGCATCTTCGCGACCGATCCGATCTTGACCACTTGCGGCAGCGCGCGCCGGACTTCCTCGGCCGGCCTGCGGGTGGACACCGCGAGATAGAAGCGGCCCTGATCGTAGAGGCTGCGGTCGGTGATTGTGGATACATAGGCGCCGGGCTGGATCAGCTTCAGTTCCAGTTGCACCGCCGAACGGCTGAACTCGGTCGACAGGCCGGCACGCAGCGCATCGACCACCGGCCGGAAGCACATCTCCAGATCCTCGTGATCATAGGCCGGAAAGTCGGCCGGCCGCCGGTCAGCCCGGGTGAAGGTGGAAAGTTCGCCGGCAAAGGCCAGGAATGCCGTGAACAGCCGTTCGGGATGCACGCGTTCCAGCCGCTGCAGATGCTTCAGCTCCGGTTGCCAGCGATTGAGCAGTTGCAGCAGCAGATATGCGGCAAAGGTCTCGCTGCCGCCGTCCGCGCCTTCGACGGCGCGCATCGACAGTTCATCCTGCCGCTGTTCGAGCCGGCCGATGATATCGATAAGGAATCCGACCAATGCCGGCGCGGCGCGGATGTCGAGCACGGGCGGGATATAGGCTTCGTCCCACACGATCCGGCGGCCGAC
>CAZIAA010000302.1:1871-2448 GCA_964537365.1 uncultured Sandaracinobacter sp. | reverse complement strand
CGGCGCCCGCGGCGAGCAGGTCGGCAGGCGCGTGATAACCCCAGCTGACGCCGATCGCCCGGACTCCTGCCGCCTGGCCCATGGTCATGTCATAAACGGTGTCGCCAATGATGACGGCTTCTTCGGCTTGCGCGCCGGCATCGGCCAGACATTGCAGCAGCATCGCCGGATGCGGTTTCGACGGGTGGCGGTCTGCGGTCTGCAGGCTGATGAAATGCTGATGGATGGCGTGATGCTCCAGACAGAAATGCAGGCCGCGATCGCTTTTGCCAGTGGCGACCGCCAGCAGCCAGTCAGCGGATTCCAGATCCTGCAGCAATTCGGCAATGCCCGGATACAGCGGTTCGACCGCGAGCCGGTTATCGGTCCGCATCCGGCCAAAGGCGGTCCTATAAGCTTTGGCCAGACGACGATGGATGGCGGAATCTTTATCGGGTGCGAGCCCGGCCATGGCTTCGAACATGTTGGCAAGTTGGTCGGCAGCGGGCCGCGCCACCACGGCGGCACGGTGCGGCCGCACCTCGACGAGGCCGCTCGCCGCCAGCAGGCGGATCGCCTCGCGCACCGGCGTGCGCGA
>CAZIAA010000302.1:0-1861 GCA_964537365.1 uncultured Sandaracinobacter sp. | reverse complement strand
TCTTTATCGGGTGCGAGCGCAGCCATGGCTTCGACGACGCTCAGCCCGACGATGCGGCGGACCTGCGCGTCAGCGGGTGCGGACAGGCCTGTTGCGGCAAAGGCCATACGCATTGCCGCAATGATATTGGCCTGGCTGTCGATCAGCGTGCCATCGCAATCGAACACCGCAAGGCGCATCTGTCAGCTGACTGCCCCCGGCAGCATTTTCCGCCGGCCCGGTTGCATGCCTGTGTGCGTTTGGTCCTGCGTCGTCATTTCCCTTCTCTCGCATTGCGGCTGCGGCGTTCTCCGCGGCGGTTGCGGCCGGTCGAGGATGACAGCCGGCGTTTGTTCGGTGCAGTCGCGCGCACGGGTTCCTCCGCTGGTAAATCGCCATCGGCCGGATCGAAACCCAGCATGGCGAGGCTCGCGGCCATATGCGACGACAATTCCGCCACAATATCGAGCTTGCCGCCATCCGGCAGCGCAATCACCAGCCGGCGCGCGTGCAGATGCATCTTGCGCGAGACGCCACCCGTCAGGAATGCGTCCTGCCCGCCATATTTGCCGTCGCCCAGGATTGGCGTGCCAGTGGCGGCGGCATGGGCGCGCAGCTGGTGGGTACGGCCGGTCAATGGGCGCATTTCGACAAAGGCGGCGCGGTTTCCGGCGCGGTCGATCAGGCGAAAGCGCGATTTCGCAATTTGGCCCTGGTCGTGATCGACATGCATCTTTTCGCCGCCGGTGCCGGGCTGCTTTGCCAGCGGCAGGTCAATCAGCGCATCCTCCAGTTCCGGGACTCCAACCGTGATTGCCCAGTAAATCTTGCTGGTGTCGCGCTGGGCAAAGCATTTGCCGAAAAAGGCAGCGGCGCGCGCACTGCGCGCCAGCAGCAATACGCCCGAGGTGTCCTTGTCGAGCCGGTGCACCAGTTTTGGCCGCACGTCCGAATCGAATTTCAGCGCGTCCAGCAGGCCATCAACATGGTCGTGCACCTTGCTGCCGCCCTGCGTCGGCAGCCCGGCCGGCTTGTTGATGACGAGGGCATGTCGGGACCGGTGGATGACCAGGCTCTGGGCGAATTCGATCTGTTCCGGGCTGAGCGGTGGCGCTTCACGGCGCGGGCGCGCCAAAAGCGCCACCGGGCGTTCGGGCGGCAGGCGCAGGATCTGGCCTGCGCGCAGATGGTCGCCGGGTTTGACGCGGGCGCCATCCAGCCGGATCTGGCCAGTGCGCGCCCAGCGGCTGACCTGATTATAGCTGACATCGGGCATATGGCGGCGGAACCAGCGGTCCAGCCGGATGCCGTCATCATCGGCGGCGATTTTCTGTTCGCGGATCATGCAAAGGCCCGCCCGATCCACATGCCGGCCGCGATTGCGAGCACCGACAGCACCACCGACGCCAGCGCATAGCCAAGCGCCATCGGCCATTGGTTGTTGTCGATCAACAGCATGACTTCGAGCGAGAAGCTGGAAAATGTGGTGTAGCCGCCAAGCACGCCGACGCCCAGCAGCAGCCGCCAGCCTTCGCCGCCAAGATGCAGCAGCACGGCCGACAACAGCCCCATCAGCAGGCCGCCGCTGATGTTGACGACGAAAGTCGCCATCGGCCAGCCCCCCGGCCAGATTCCGATCAGCCGGCCAACCCCATAACGGCTCATGGCGCCCAAGGCGCCGCCAATCCCCACCAGCCAGAAATTCCACATGCGTTTTGCCTTAGCGGTCGATGGCGCCGATGCCAAACGTCCAGCCTTCGGTGCGGGCGATTTTTGCGTCAAGCCCGGCGGGCTGCCAGCAGGCTGGATCGCGCACCAGCCGGCGCAACGCCGCGGCGGAAATCAGCGCGTCGCTTTCATGGTCGCTGAAACTGTCGGTATG
>CAZIAA010000301.1:0-2454 GCA_964537365.1 uncultured Sandaracinobacter sp. | reverse complement strand
CCATTTATGCCGGCATGGTGGTTGGCGAAAATGCCAAGCCCGGCGACATCGAAGTCAATCCGATGAAGTCGAAGCAGCTGACCAATTTCCGCGCTTCCGGCAAGGATGACGCCATTCGCCTGTCGCCGCCGAAAAAGCTGACGCTGGAACAGGCCATCGCCTATATCGAAGAAGATGAACTGGTCGAAGTGACTCCGGGCGCCATCCGCATCCGCAAGCTCTATCTCGACCCGCATGAACGCAAGCGCCACAGCCGGCGCATGAAAGAAGCCAGCTGAGCGAGGCTGGTTTCCCGGCCAGTGTCGCCATGGCGCGGGCGCTGGAACAGGCCCGCCAAGCCGCCCGCCAGGGCGAAGTGCCGGTTGGCGCTGTCCTTGCCGATGCGCAGGGGCAGATACTGGCGGCAGCGCATAATCTGACCAGATCCAGCCACGACCCGACCGCGCATGCGGAAATCCTCGCCATTCGCGCCGCAGCCGAAATCCTGCACAGCGAACGCCTGTCCGGCTGCACCCTGACCGTCACGCTGGAGCCTTGCGCCATGTGCGCCGCGGCCATTGCCGAAGCGCGGATTGCAAGACTGGTCTATGCCGCGCCCGACCCCAAGGGCGGCGCAGTCGAACATGGCGCGCGCATCTTCCGCCACAGCCACCACAAGCCCGAAATCATCAGCGGCATCGCCGAACAGCCAGCAGCAGCCCTGCTGCGCGATTTCTTTCGCGACCGCCGGCCCTGACCGGAGCGGCGGCGCCAACACGCCCTTCCGCTATGCCGATTGCGCCTGTTCGAAATTGAGCGCGGTGCCATTGATGCAATAGCGCAGCCCGGTGGGCGGCGGACCGTCGGGGAACACATGCCCCATATGGCTGCCGCAATTGGCGCAATGCACTTCATCGCGCACCATGCCGTGGCGGGTATCGCGGGAAATGCCCAATGCGCCTTCGACCGGAGTATCAAAGCTCGGCCAGCCAGTGCCGCTTTCGAATTTCTGGCCGCTCTGGAACAGCGGCGCGCCACAACCGGCGCAATGAAACGCACCCTGGCGCTTTTCGTGCAGCAGGCCGCAACTGCCCGGCCGCTCCGTGCCATGCGCGCGCATGATGGCATATTGTTCCGGAGTCAGCCGTGCGCGCCATTCGGCATCGGTCAGCGTGAATGGAAAATCCGTGGTTGCTGTGATTGTTTCAGACATGTCGTCGAGGCTCCTTTCCGCTCTCGTTCGCAGTCAGTTTATCACTTGCCAGAAAGCGCGTCACCTCTGCGGCCTCAACACCCTTCACCACACAGGCATCGCCAATGCCACGCGCCAGCACGAAGGTCAGGCCGGAATCGGTCATTTTCTTGTCCTGCTGCATGTGCCGGACGAGACTGGCTGCATGGGTTGCATCAATGCCCAGCTGCTGCGGCGATACCATCAACCCGAGCGACTGCAGATGCGCCTGCAGACGGTCGGCATCGGCCCAGTCGCACAATCCGCGCGCGGCGGAAAAGCGCAGCGCCTGCAGCATGCCGATGGCCACCGCCTCGCCATGCAGCAGCCGGTCGGAAAAGCCGGTTTCGGCTTCCAGCGCATGGCCAAAGGTGTGGCCCAAATTGAGCAAGGCGCGCACATCCAGGGTTTCGGTTTCATCGGCCGCGACCACTTCTGCCTTGGCGCGACAGCTGGTTGCCACGGCCGTGGCGAGCGCTGCTTCATCGCGTGCCAGAATCCGCATGGCATGGGCTTCGCACCAGTCATAGAAGGCCGGATCGCGGATAAGGCCATATTTGACGATTTCGGCATAGCCGGCCTGCATCTGCCGGTGTGGCAATGTGTGCAGGCATTGCAGATCGGCCCAGACCGCCAGCGGCTGGTGAAAGGCACCGACCAGATTCTTGCCGGCCGCAGTATTGATGCCGGTCTTGCCGCCAACCGAGCTGTCCACCATGGCCAGCAATGTGGTTGGAATCTGCACGAAATTCATGCCGCGCTTGACGATTGCTGCAACAAAGCCGGTCAGATCGCCAATGACGCCGCCGCCCAGCGCCAGCACTACATCGGAACGCTTGACCTGCAGGTCCAGCAGCCCGTCCACCAGCTTTTCCACCTGGGCGAAGCTCTTGCTGGCTTCGCCGGCCGGCAGCACGAATGGCACGACTTCAAAGCCGCGCAATCCGTCCAGCAAGCGTTGCAGGTGCAGGCCGGCAACGGTTTCGTCGGTCACCACCGCCACCCGGCGATTGCGGGTCAGCTGCGCCAGCCGGTCGCCGGCGCTGGCTAGCAAGCCGGGGGCAATATCGATGTCATAGCTGCGCGCCCCCAGCGCCACCCTGACCTGCGTTGCCGCCGTCATGGCGCCACCCGGCTGTCATGGGCGTGCAGCGCCGCCAGCACGGCATCGACCGTGCGTTCCGGCGAACCGGAGGAGGATTGCACATGCACCGGCGCTTCGGCGTAAAATGGTGCGCGCAGCA
>CAZIAA010000300.1:0-2456 GCA_964537365.1 uncultured Sandaracinobacter sp. | reverse complement strand
CATGGCGGATGCCGCGGCCGCCATGTCGCGCGCCAGATGCGCGGATGTGGTGGTATGGTCGGCAATGACCGCGCCGGCCGGCAGGCTGCGCAACGCGCCGTCCGCGCCGGTCAGGATTTCCCGCACATCGGAATCATTGCCGACACAGCTGATGAACGCCCCGGCCCCCTGCGCGGCTTCGGCCGCCGTGCGGCAGGGCGTGCCGCAATGCGCTTCGGCGAATTTCGCAGTCTTGTCGAAACTGCGGTTGAACAGGCGCAGGTCATGCCCTGCTTCGATCAGGTGCCGCGCCATCGGCCATCCCATGACGCCAAGACCTGCAAATGCAATAACAGTCATTCCAGATGGCCTAAAGCCGGCCGCCAAAAACGCAAGAGCGGGCGCAGACTCCATCGAGCGCCCGCCCCCGCGGCCATGATGCCGCTTGCCGCTGTGCGGACAAGGCGATAAGCGCGGGACCCTGAAAGGATGACCACCAGATATGAACGCCAGGACCGCGCAGACCGAACTTGCAATCAGCGCCCGCGACGTGCGGCTTGCTGCAGAGCGGATTGCCGGTCAGGTGATTCGGACTCCGACTCTGGAATCGCACACGCTGGGTGAAATCGCCGGCGCCCGGGTTTTCCTGAAATTCGAAAACCAGCAATTCACTGCGGCCTATAAGGAACGCGGTGCGCTCAACCGTCTGCTGGCATTGAACGAGGCGGAACGTCAGCATGGCGTCATTGCCATGTCGGCCGGCAATCACTCGCAGGGGCTGGCCTATCATGCCCGGCGGCTGGGCATTCCGACCACCATCGTCATGCCGCGCTTCACGCCTCTGGTGAAAGTGCAGCAGACCGAAGGCCATGGCGCCAATGTCGTGCTGTTTGGCGAAAAGCTCGAGGAAGCGACCGCGCATGCCGTCGAACTCGCGGAAAAGCGCGGGCTGGTGTTCATCCACCCCTTCAACGACCCGCTGGTGATTGCCGGTCAGGGCACGGTGGCGCTGGAAATGCTGGAGGATGCGCCGGAAATCGACACCATGATCGTGCCGATCGGCGGCGGCGGGCTGATTTCCGGTTGCGCAACGATCGCCCGTGACATCAATCCGAATGTCGAAGTCTTTGGCGTGCAAGCGGAACTCTATCCGTCGATGAAGGCCTCGATCGCCGGTGAGCCAGTCGTTGCCGATGGCGACACGCTGGCCGAAGGCATTGCCGTCAAGACTCCGGGCAGCAACACCCTGCCGATCGTGCGTGCTCTGGTGTCCGACATCCTGCTGGTGGCCGAACGGGATCTGGAAACCGCCGTGGCGCTGCTGCTGACCATCGAGAAGACCGTTGTCGAAGGCGGCGGTGCGGCTGGTCTTGCCGCCTTGCTGGCCCATGGGCGCAATTTTCGCGGCCGCAACATCGGCCTCATCCTGACCGGCGGCAATATCGACACCCGGCTGCTGGCCAATGTGCTGCTGCGCGATCTGGTCCGTTCCGGACGTCTGGCACGGCTGCGCATCCGCATGAAGGACCGGCCCGGCCAGCTGTATGGCGTGGCGCGGGTGTTCGATCAGCAGCAGGTGAATATCCTCGAAGTTTCGCACCAGCGCATTTTCACCAATCTGCCGGCCAAGGGGCTGATGACGGAAATCGAATGCGAAACCCGTGGGGAAGAGCATCTGGAACGCCTGATCGAAGCGCTGCGCGGCGCTGGTTATGACGTGCATCGGGTTGAGCTTGGCTGAGCGCCGGATTGATTGAATTTACAGGGCTTATGCTAAATTAACCCATTGCATGGCTTAATTTCCACGCCGAAATTGCGTATCAGCGTGGTGAAAGGGTCGTACAGTGAAAAACTATTCAGAGCGCCGGTGGAGGATATGCCGGCAGCGTGAAGGCTTATGCCGAACGGAGATTACCGATTCGTTCGCCTGTCGTAAGGGCGAAATGTTCACGGGAACTCTGTTACGGCGGTAGGACATGCAATATATTGACCACGGCACCTTTGCGCCACGGATGGGTGGCACAGAGGGTGCGAAGTCGAATCCATCCTGGTCTCGGGAGCAGGTAGTGTGGCAGAAACAGCGGGAGGAAGCGCTGGCCCTGTTGCACGATGCCCCGATATCTGTGATTGAAATGCTGAACTGCGCCAGCAGGAACGAATCCGGCAATATCGCCGGGCTGCTGGCGGAAATCGTCCTGGGTGGTTCACTCAGGACGAGGACAGGCGGCGCATACAGCAACGGGGGAGGATCGGAATGACAGACCAGTCGTCCAGATTCCCGCGCTTTTTCATCACTGCGGAAGGGCCTTGCCCCTATCTGCCGGGGCATACGGAACGCAAGGTCTTTACGGAACTGCGTGGACCGGATGCGCGCATGCTGAATGAAGCGCTTGGTCATATCGGCTTCCGCCGCAGCCAGAATGTCGCCTACAGGCCCAGTTGCATAGGCTGCAGCGCCTGTGTGTCGGTGCGGGTGG
>CAZIAA010000299.1:0-2480 GCA_964537365.1 uncultured Sandaracinobacter sp. | reverse complement strand
TTCCTCCAGACGTCCGGTCGTCTGCGGCCGGGCGCAGTTCGATACACCAAAACGCAATTGCATGGCAGAGAAAAATCACAACGGAAAAAATTTATAGCTGAAAGATCCGCCTGAAACCATCTGTAAATTGCTGAAAATCTGCCTTTTATGGAAGATATGGATCTTCCCCCTATGGCTGATTTCCCACCGCCAAACCGGGCCAGACCCTTGCCCTCCGCCCAGGGCGACACCGCCGGCACAGGCCCAAAACCGCCGCCGAGACCCGCTCCAGCCCCCATAATCCGACACGACTCGCCCCGGCTCCGCACCAGTTCACCCAGCCACAGGTTAACATCGCCCCCCGGACTTTCCACCTGTCTGCCTGCAACAGACCAACACGGAGGAAATTCATGATCACGAAGATGATGCTTGCAGCCCTTGGCGCCGGTCTGGCGCTGGCGCCTGCGGCCCATGCCCAGACCGCGCCACCGCCCGCACCGCCGGCGGCGTCCGTCCCCGCCGATGCCTTTTCGGCCGAGGACATTCAGAAATTCGCCCGCGCCGACACCAAGGTGAGCGCAATTCAGGCAGACGCCAATGTCGCCGATGGCGACAAGCAGGCGAAAATGGTAGAAGCCGTGCAAGCCGAAGGCCTGACACCGCAAAGATTCAATGCCATTGCCCAAGCCGCGCAGACCAATCCGGAACTGCAACAGAAAATCCAGCAGGCAGCTCCGGCACCGGCCACGGAATAGGTTCGACGCAGAGTCAGCCCCGCTTCCGCCACGCCCGGGCAATGCCATGATATGGCAATGCACCATTGGCAGGGCGGGCGCTGACCAAAGGGCGATGTTACCGGTTTTCGACCGACGCAATGGCCGATTCCGATTGACGGCTTTTACTGGCCCCGACTATGGAATTGTCATGGTGTTTACAGCGAGGGGAAATGCGTCGTGAGTTTCGCGTTGGATATGTTGCGTCGGCAATTTGATGATTTGCCAATTGCTGCCCATCTTTACGTGACCGATCAATGCAATCTCAGCTGTTCCTATTGCACCGAATATGACAACAGCCGGCCGCACCCGTCTCTGGAGAAACTGAAACTCTGGATCGACAAGATCGCGGATCTCGGTTGTCTGCGCATCGGCCTGCAAGGCGGCGAACCGCTGCTGCACCCCGACATCATCGACATCGTCCGGCACTGCAAGGCGCGCGGCCTGCAGACGTCCATGGCCACCAATGGCTTCAAGCTGACGAAAGAAATCGCTGCCGAGTTGCGTGACGCCGGCCTCGATTCCCTCAGCATTTCAATCGATGCCGTGACCCCCGGGCCAGCAAGCCAGAAATCGCTGAAATCCGTTGCCGGCAAGCTCGATATCCTGCAGCAATCCGGGCTGAAATTTAACGTCGCCGGCGTGTTGTTCGAACAGACCGTGGACGAAGCCCGGCAATTGATCGACTATTGCGTCGCCCGCGATATCCCCATTCATTCGCGCATCGTGCATGCCGGTGTCACCGGCAAATTCGGTGTCAAGCGCGGCAAGACCAGCCGCGTCGAAGAAGTACTTGATTATCAGCTCGAACTGAAACGGCAGGGCAAGAAGATCAAGAGCGCCGGGTTGATCGATTATCAGCGCCATCTGCTGCATGGCGAACCGGTCGATTGGGAATGCGTCGCGGGCTATAAATATTTCTTCGTCTCCGCCAAAGGCGAATTCTGGCATTGCTCAATGAACCGCAGCCCCGGAATCAATATCCTGTCCGTCACACCGGAATTGCTGCGCTCCCTGAAAGGGCCGAAACCCTGCCAGGATGGCTGCGGCGTCTATTGCATCATTGGGCTGTCGCTGGGCCGGGCCAATCCGGTGCGTTTCGGCCTGGCCGAAGCGCAAGGCTGGCGCAAGCGCCTGGCCGGCAATGGCAAGGCGCAAGGCGCCACCGAAGTCGCGGAAACGCTTGACGCCTGACTTTCGCCGCCTACGTTTTCTGCCCGGCTTTCGCAGTCGGGCAGGTCCGTTCCGGGGCCTTCTGCGGTGCCGCCATTGACGCCGCGGGTAAATATTTCGGTTGACGCGCAGGGCTTTTGCTGCGATTTCACCGGCCATGTCATCGCCTTGCCGCGTGAGCAGACGGGTTCCACCCCGCTTTCCGGCCATGACAAAGAATTTCCCATATCACGAACGGGGGATGCCGCCTGAGCGGCGCGCAAGTCGGAACCGGCATGGATTGCCTTGTCCCCACATGGCGCGACTGCATTGCAGGCACCTCCGCGCGAAAGGACAGCGGCATGCGCCTTTCGACACCACCGGGCCAAAGCCCGGACAAGGAACAGAATGACTTTTGAATCTACCACTTCCAATCAACCGACTTTCAAACAATTGGGGCTGGACGCCCAGCTTCTCGGCAGATTGCAGCGTCTCGGCTTTGCCAACCCCACCCCCATTCAGGCCGAAGCCATTCCGGTCGCCCTGCAGGGCCGTGACGTGCTGGGCATTGCCCAG
>CAZIAA010000298.1:1336-2493 GCA_964537365.1 uncultured Sandaracinobacter sp. | reverse complement strand
GTGCCGATCATGATCGACAGCTCGAAATGGAGCGTGATCGAGGCCGGGCTGAAATGCGTGCCGGGCAAGGCCATCGTCAATTCCATCAGCCTGAAGGAAGGCGAAGCGCAATTCCTGCAACAGGCGCGGCTGATCCGGCGTTATGGCGCTGCCACCGTGATCATGGCCTTCGACGAGGAAGGCCAGGCCGGAACGGCGGCGCGCAAGGTTGAAATCTGCGCCCGCGCCTATGCCTTGCTGGTGGCGGATGGCTTTGATCCGACCGACATCATTTTCGACCCCAATATCTTTGCCGTCGCAACCGGGATCGAGGAGCACAACCGCTATGCGCTGGACTTCATCGAAGCGCTGCCGCAGATCAAGCAGCGCTGCCCCGGCGTGCGCATTTCCGGCGGGCTGTCCAACCTCAGCTTTTCCTTTCGCGGCAATGAAACCGTGCGCCGCGCCATGCATTCGGTGTTTCTGTATCACGCCATTCCGGCCGGCCTCGATATGGCCATCGTCAACGCCGGCCAGCTCGATGTCTATGACCAGCTCGATCCCGAACTGCGTGAGGCCGCCGAAGATGTCATTCTGGCGCGGCGCGACGATGCCACCGACCGCCTCGTCGAACTGGCGCCACGCTTCAGCAACAAGACGCAGGCGACGGATAAAAAATCATTGGAGTGGCGGGATTATCCAGTCGCCAAGCGGCTTGCCCATGCGCTGGTGAATGGCATTGATGCCTATGTCATCGACGACACCGAGGAAGCCCGACAGGCGGCCGACAAGCCGATCCATGTGATCGAGGGGCCGTTGATGGACGGCATGAACATCGTCGGCGACCTGTTCGGCAGCGGCAAGATGTTCCTGCCGCAAGTGGTGAAATCGGCCCGCGTCATGAAAAAGGCCGTCGGCCATCTGGTGCCGTTCATCGAAGCGGAAAAGGAAGAAGGCGCCCAGCCCAAGGCCCGCATCGTCATGGCGACGGTGAAGGGCGATGTGCACGATATCGGCAAGAATATCGTGGGCGTGGTTTTGCAGTGCAATAATTTCGAAGTGACCGATCTGGGCGTGATGGTGCCCTGGTCGAAGATTCTGGAAACCGCGCAGGCCGAAAATGCCGACATGATCGGCGTCTCCGGGCTGATTACGCCATCGCTCGATGAAATGGTGAA
>CAZIAA010000298.1:0-1326 GCA_964537365.1 uncultured Sandaracinobacter sp. | reverse complement strand
TGCCACCGAAATGGAGCGCGCCGGTTTTCAGATCCCGCTGCTGATCGGCGGCGCCACCACTTCGCGGGTGCACACGGCGCTGAAAATCGCGCCGCAATATTCCGGGCCGACCGTGCATGTGCTGGACGCCAGCCGCGCCGTCAGCGTCTGTTCGGCGCTGATTTCAGACACCCAGGCAACAGCATTCAAGGCCAAAGTCGCCAATGAATATGCCGCCATCCGCGCCAAGGGGGTAAAGCGCAAATCGCCGATCGGAAGCCTCGCGGATGCGCGCGCCAATGCCATCACCGTCGATTTCGCAGCCAGTCCCCCGGTTGCGCCGAAACAGACTGGACAATGGGTCTGGGACGACTGGTCGCTGGCTGACATCCGCCCCTTCATCGACTGGACTCCGTTTTTCCGCGCCTGGGAATTGCATGGCACTTATCCACGCATTCTGCAGGACGATGTCGTTGGTCAGGCCGCGCGCGATCTGTTCGGCGATGCCCAGGCCATGCTGGACCGCATCATTGCGGAAAAATGGCTGACGGCGCGGGCAACGGCTGCAATCTGGCCGGCGCGGCGCGATGGCGATGATATCCTTGTATTCGAGGATGATTCCCGCACCAAGATCCGCGCCCGCCTGCCCATGCTGCGGCAACAGGTGATCAAGCGCGAAGGCCGCGCCAATTGCTGTCTGGCGGATTATGTCTCGCCCCATGAAGACTGGATCGGCGGTTTTTCCGTGACTGGCGGAATCGGAATCGAAGAAAAACTGGCGGAATTCGCCCAGGACAAGGATGATTATTCCGCCATCCTCCTGAAAGCGCTGGCCGACCGTTTTGCCGAAGCGCTGGCCGAAGCGCTGCATTTCAAATTGCGCACCGAGCTCTGGGGCTATGAGCAGGCCGCGCCGCCGGATTATGACGGTCTCATCCGCGAACAATATCAGGGCATCCGCCCGGCGCCCGGCTATCCGGCCTGTCCGGACCACAGCCTGAAACGGCTGCTGTTCGGCTTGCTGCAGCCAACCGAGAAAATCGGCGTCACCCTGACTGAACATTTCGCCATGGTGCCAACGGCCGCCGTGTCGGGCTTCTATTTTGCCCACCCCGAAAGCCGCTATTTCGGCGTTGCCCGCATCGGCAAGGACCAGCTGCTGGATTACACCGCGCGGCGCGGCGTCAGCCTCGAACAGGCAATCGACTGGCTGCGCCCCAATCTGGAGGCAGGCATAGATTCAAAGCAGGCGCGTGTAGAAGCGGCCTGAACCGGCTTAGATGGCGCGTTTGGGGGTGCTGCGGGTCCAGCGCCAGAATGGCTGTCCGGTCTGTTGCCCGCGCCGAT
>CAZIAA010000297.1:0-2515 GCA_964537365.1 uncultured Sandaracinobacter sp. | reverse complement strand
CGCATCCGCCTCAGCAGCAGATTCGGATTCGGCAGCGGCTTCGGCCCGGGCAGCAGCCTTTTCCGCCCGCGCTTCCAGACGTTCTTTCGCCTTGGCGCCGGGCTCGGCCTTTTGCGGGTTGTTGCGCGCCGCACGCTGCAGCAGGCCGGCGGCATCGAGGAAACGCGCCACCCGGTCCGACGGCTGTGCGCCGACCGACAGCCAGTGCCGGGCGCGTTCGCTGTCGAGCTTCACGCGTTCGGCCGAATCCTTGGGCAGCAGCGGGTTGTAGGTGCCGATGCGCTCGATGAAGCGGCCATCGCGCGGCGCCCGGCCATCGGCGACGACGATGCGGTAAAAGGGGCGCTTCTTGGCGCCGCCGCGGGACATGCGAATGGAAAGTGCCATTGGTGATCCTGTCTTTCTTTTTGGGGAATATGTTGTTCAAATTGTGGAATATAGGTGAGAGGGCAGCCGATGCGGGCGGCTATTTGAATTTCAGGCCCGGCGGCAGATTGGGCGGCATCAGCCCGGGTGGCAGCGTCGGCATTTCGCCCGGATTGCCGCCCATGCCGGGCAGGCCGCCGCCGAACATCTTCGCAATCGCGCCCAAGCCACCCATTTTCTTCAGCCGCTTCATGGCTTTTTCCATGTCGGCGTGCATTTTCAATAACTTGTTGACATCCTGCACGGCCATGCCGGAGCCTTTGGCGATGCGGATCTTGCGCCGCGCATTCAGCAGTTTCGGCTGACGCCGTTCGGCCGGAGTCATCGACAGGATGATCGCTTCCATGCGGGCGACCGACTTGTCGTTGATATTGGCCTTGTCCATGGCGGCCTGCGCCTTGCCCATGCCCGGCAGCATTTTCGCCAGCGCACCCAGGCCACCCATTTTCTGCATCTGACGCAGCTGGTTCAACAGATCCGTCATGTCGAACCGGCCCTTGGCGAATTTGAGCGCCAGTTCCTCGGCCTCGGCGGCGTCGATGGTTTCCGCCGCCTTTTCGACCAGGCTGACGACATCGCCCATGCCGAGAATGCGCGACGCCGCGCGTTTCGGGTGGAATTCCTCCAGCGCGTCGATCTTTTCGCCGGTGCCGATGAATTTGATCGGCTGCCCGGTGATGGCGCGCATCGACAGCGCAGCGCCGCCACGCGCATCGCCATCCATCCGCGTCAATACCACACCGGTCAGCGGCACCTGTGCGGCAAAGCTGCTGGCGACATTGACGGCATCCTGACCGGTCATGGCATCGACCACCAGCAGGGTTTCCGTGGGTGCCGCCACAGTGCTGACGGCCTGCATTTCCGCCATCAGCGCCTGATCGACGTGCAGCCGCCCGGCGGTATCCAGCAGCAGCACGTCAAAGCCCTGCAGGCGCGCTGCCTGCAGGGCGCGGCGGGCGATATCGACGGGTTGCTGCCCGGCAATGACCGGCAGCGTCGCGACGCCGGTCTGTTCGCCCAGCACTTTCAACTGATCCTGTGCGGCCGGGCGATTGACGTCGAGCGACGCCATCATCACTTTCTTGCCCTGCTTTTCCGCCAGCCGCCGGGCGATCTTGGCGGTGCTGGTGGTCTTGCCGGAGCCTTGCAGCCCGACCATCATGATGACGGCAGGCGGGGTGACATTGAGATCGAGATCGACACCCTCGCTGCCCAGTACTTCGACCAGGCAGTCATTGACGATCTTCACCACCTGCTGGCCCGGCGCCACCGACTTCAGCACTTCGGCGCCGACGGCGCGCGCGGTTGCCCGCTCGATGAAGTCGCGCACCACCGGCAGCGCCACATCCGCTTCGAGGAGGGCGATGCGTACTTCGCGCATGGCGGCGCGCACTTCCAGTTCGTTCAGCGCGCCGCGGCCACGCAGCTTGTCGAAGACCCCCGACAGCCGGTCGGACAGGCTTTCAAACATCAGCGTTTCCCAACGGCGGCAGGCATGTCGATCTTCTCAATCCTTCGCTTTGCAACAGACAGAAACAGCGCCGGCGGGCGAATCTTCGCTGACCGGCGGGCATCCGCAGACGCTCGAACGCTACCAATTTCGGGCGCAATACGGCGATGCCGTTACGCCAGCCGGGCCTTTGAGTCAATCATTCCGCAGCCGGAGCGCGAGATGAAATACGCGCCAGGAAAAAAGCCGGGGCGGAAGCGCCAATGCTCTTCCGCCCCGACTTTTTCAGGCGTTCAGTCTGCTGACTGGATTCAGTCAGGCAGTCACGCTGGACAGGCCGCGCCGGCGACGGCGCAGCGACACGCCGATCATGCCGAAGCCGGCAATCAACAGCGCCCAGGTGGCGGGCTCGGGCACGCTGGGTGCCGTTTGCCGCAGATAGAACGGATTGGTTGCCGAGGTATCGCGACGATTGGTCAGGCCATATGTGAACCAGACCGTTTCGCCATTGCCGACCGTGCCATCATAGAACTTCAGCCAGTCTTCGGTGCTGAGTTCGTCGGCATAGACGGTTTCATAGACGTCCGAATCGCGCAGCACCATCGGCCGACCATGCTGGGCAAAGCTCATGCCGTCATT
>CAZIAA010000296.1:0-2527 GCA_964537365.1 uncultured Sandaracinobacter sp. | reverse complement strand
CGCGGCGGACGGATAGAGCAGGGTTTCCAGCTGGGCGAGGCGCGGGTGCAGGCCGTTGTCCTGGGCTTCGCCCTTTTCCAGATCGTCGGTGGCATCGAGCGTCGCATCAACCTTGATGACTTCCTTTGGCGCCCCGGCCAGACGAAAGCCGTCCGCGCCGCCGTCGCCGGCGGTGTTCGCTTCGATGCTGCGCTGCAGGCTTTCGGGGTTGATCTGGAACGGAATCACTTCCGGCAAGGGCTGCATCGGCCGGAATGCAATGATGGCGCCCTTCAGCAAGCGCGGCGAACGGGAATAGCCGCCCATCAGGACCCCCTGACCTTTCCGAAGTCTATCGCGAATTTGTCCAGCACCGTGGCCAGACTGGCGCTGGAGGAGCCGGCGAGCGCGCCGGGGGCGATGCCGCCGCCGCCGGAAGTGAAATATTCGTCATAGAGATCATGGCCGGCCGGGGCGCCACTGCCATCCCAGATGGTATCCCTATAGAATTTCAGGATGTTATCGGCCATTTCATGCACTTCGCGAAACAGCACGGTGCCATCGGAAAGCTCGGTGGAAATGACGCTGGCCAGATCCCGGTCCCAGACACCATGACCGGCGGTCTGCTGCTTGATGTCCGGCCCCGGCACACCACCATCCACGCGGGCATAAACGGCGCCCGGATGCCCCTGCAGAATGACGACGCGGTCGCCCTGATGCAGATGGCCGGGCGGATACCATTGCTGCCGTTGTTCGTCCGGCAGCTGGTCTTCTGGCGTATCGCGCAATGCCGGGTCCATGCGGTGGCCCCAGGCCTGATAGCGGATCACCACATCCGTGCCCGGATATGCGCCGCCGGGTTTGAAGATCAGCTTCTCGGTCGGCGTGCGCACATGGTGCTGGAACTGGATCAGTTCGCACAGCCCGTCCAATGTGTCGGTGCGGCCCTGTTCGACATCATTGGCGGCGTTGCGGATGATGGCGGCGGCAAAGCGCGATGCCACCCATTCATGGTTGCCGGGATCGGCGCCGCGCACGGCATTGGCCAGACGCCGGCCATTCCTGCTGGCGCGCTTCGAACCGCCAGCGCCGGCCGGATCGGCATGCAGAAAGAATCCCATCGGCCTGGCAACGGCATTGGCGCCGCTGCCGGCGGCGTTCGCGGCATCGTCATGCAGATAGCTACCCCAGCTGGCGGTCGTCATCAGGCGGTGGAAATTGTCGACGATCTCGGACTTGAAATAGCTGCCGGTGACACGGGCGAAGGCATGATCATGGGCATCGTCACCGCCGCCGCACATGGCGGTGACGGCTTCGGTGATGGAAGCGGCAAGCTGTGGCAGCAGTTGCGCATAATTCGGCCCGCCCGGCGCCAGCAGCTGGCCGAGAATGGCCGGGCCGCCGCTGTTCAACCGGCGCGCCAGATGGTCGCCAAACAGCTGGTTCAGCTTTGCTGCTTCGAAATCCGGCGCCGGGCCAAGGAAAGTCGCGGCATTCGGCAGGTCGTTGGCGACCGCAATGCGATGCGCTTCGGCGGCAATGGCGCGGTCGAAGCCGCCATCGGTAAAGCGCCGGGCCGCACCCGTGCGGTTGGCCGGCCGCCGCCACACATCGGTGGCGGCGGCATCGCTGCCCAGCATGGCGCCAAAGCCGGCCCAGTCGAGCGGCGTATAGCGCGCGACATCGAGCCGCGGCAGCACCTGTTGCTGCAGATTGCCGGACAAAGCCGTGTTCATCGCCGCCAGATCACTGGCGAATTTCTGATCGAGCGGGACGATCGCGATGCCGAAGAATTCCAGCACCTGCGCGACCGCACTTCGGGTCTGTTCGCCCTGGCTCTGGGTTTCCGCCACCCGCGCCGCGGCCGCCGCCTGTTCGGCATCACCGGCATGCGCGGCCGCTGCCAGATTCAGCGCATCCTCGGCGGCCTCGGCCTTCGAATCCAGCCCAGCTTCCTCGGCCTGCGCTGCTGCCACCAGCCGCTGCAATTCGGCGCGTTTGTCGCCAAGCGTGCCGCCCTGCCAGTTGCGTTCCGCCGCGAGATCGGTGAACGGTTGCCCCAGCCGCGCATCCAGCCAGGTGGCAAGCGGCGACGGGGTCGAATGGATCATCGGCCGCACCGTTTCGCCTTCATCCGCAATCAACAATGTGTGCGCTTCATTGCCAGCGCGAAAACGAATGGGCGCCATGATTTCGCCGGGCGCCGCCGCGCCGGCCTCTGGCTGGCCGCGCAGGCCAAAAGCCGACAGCACCCGGCGCATCAGCTTTTCCAGCGCGGTTTCGATGCGCTGGCGCACGCCCTGCAGGATCTTCTGCACCTTTTCCGGAACGCCGGTGACGCCGATCAGCCGCGCCAGCAGGTCGATCACCACCGGCAGCAATCCGGCCAGCACCCGTTCGACCCCGGCAATCGGCGGTTCCAGCGCGCCGCTGGCGATCTGCCACAGGCTGTTGACGACGGTCTGCGCCACGGCAAAGATGCGCGCCAGCTGTGCGCGCAGGAACTGGATGAAGTTCCAGATGGTCATCACCAGCTTCACCAGCGCGC
>CAZIAA010000295.1:0-2539 GCA_964537365.1 uncultured Sandaracinobacter sp. | reverse complement strand
CCTCTCCCCTCATGTCCTCACTCTCTTCTCCGTATGATCTTTGCGGCAGGGAAAGTCCAGAAACATTACAGTTCAAATACAAGTAACTGTATATTATTGATAAAATTCTTCTTTGTACCAAGCAGGTCAGGGACGCTATTCAGATGGACTCAACCCTGCAGCCGGCCGATAATGGCATCCAACTGGTCGATATCGGAAAAACCCAGAGTCACGGTACCGCGATCTCCCCGCGCCTTGATTGACACCTGCACCCCGATCGCCTGCTGCAACTGGTCTTCCAGAAGGACAAGATCGGCATTGCGCTCGGCGGGTGCAACTGGCCGCCGCGCGACGCCACCCTGCTGGCTGGCGCGGGCAGCTTCTTCCGCCTGACGCACCGTCAGCCCCTCGGCAATGATCTTGCGCGCCAGACTTTCCGGTTCGCGTGCCTGCAACACCGCCTTGGCATGCCCGACCGTCAACAAGCCCTGCTGCAAAAGCTCTCGCACAGGCTCAGGAAGATCCAGCAATCGCAATATGTTGGCGATATGGCTGCGTGATTTTCCTGTCGCCGCTGCAACCATTTCCTGGGTATGGCCGAATTGCGAAATCAGCCGCCAATAGCCCAGGGATTCCTCGACCGGATTGAGATCGCTGCGCTGCACATTCTCGATAATGGCAGCTTCATAACTATCGGCGTCGGAAAAATCGCGAATGATGGCCGGAATTTCATGCAGCCCAGCCAGCTGGCAGGCACGCCAGCGGCGTTCTCCGGCAACGATCTGATAGCGGCCGTCCGCCACTGGTTTCACCAGAATCGGCTGCAACACCCCCCGGGTGCGAATGCTGTCGGCCAGTTCCTGCAAGCCGGCATCATCAAAACTGCGCCGGGGCTGTTCCGGATTGGCATCGATGCGGCCGATGGCTAGCGTCGACATTCCGGAATCAGCGGAATGCCGCCCGGATTCGGATGCCGAATCCATTTCCGCCATCAACGCGCTCAACCCGCGCCCCAGCCCTGTCCGCTTTGCCGCCATTTATTATCCTTCCCCTGCTTCCACCGACACGCCCGACCGGCTGGAAAAACCGCTGAGCATTTCTTTCGCCAGCGCCATATAAGCTTGGGATCCCCGGCAATTCATATCATAAAGAAGTGCCGGGATGCCGTGGCTGGGTGCCTCGGACAAGCGCACATTGCGCGGAATGACTGTCTCAAACACGCGTTTCCCCAAAGCTGCGCGCACATCCGCCGCCACCAGATCCGACAATCGGTTGCGGCGATCATACATGGTGAGCACGACGCCTTCGATATCGAGCCGGGGATTCTGCCGGGCGCGCACCTGCTCCACCGTGCGCAGCAGTTGCGACAGGCCTTCCATGGCATAAAATTCGGTTTGCAAGGGGATCAACACTCCATCCGCCGCCACCAGCGCATTCAAGGTGAGCAAGCTGAGCGATGGCGGGCAATCAATGAAAATGGCGTCCACCGCCGGCAATTGCCGGATGGCCGCGCGCAACCGGCCGGCGGCATTTTCCGCGCCCACCAATTCCACTTCCGCACCCGCCAGACTGTCGGTCGCCGGCAGAATGAACAGCCCCGGAACGGCGGTTTCACGCAAAGCGCTGGCCGCCAGATGCGGATCGAACAGGACTTCATAGCTGGAAGGCGTGCGATCTGCGCGCGCAATCCCAAGCCCGGTCGATGCATTGCCCTGGGGGTCGAAATCCACCAGAATCGTTTTTTTCCCGGAGGCTGCGAATGCGGTCGCCAGATTGACAGCGGTTGTGGTTTTGCCAACGCCGCCCTTCTGGTTTGCCAGTGCAATAATTCGCATCAATGGCCCTCTCGCATCTGGATTTGCAAAATCCGCGCTTCTGGATCTGTTTTGCTGGGAATGGCCCGCAGATCAAGCGCGAAAGACTTGCGCGCTTCCGCCACTTCTGCAGCCCAGTTCCGGCCCTTCGGGAACAACATCACGCCACCCCGGCGCAGATGTCGAGTGGCCCAGGGGATCAAGCGGGTAAGAGGCGCGACAGCCCGTGCTGTTGCGACAGCCGAAGGCATGACCGGAACATCTTCCGCCCGGCCGCAAATGATGGTGACATTATGCTGCAGACCAAGGCTGTCGCGCACGGCTTCCAGAAAGCGGATTTTCTTCTGAATGGATTCGACCAGAACAACAGGGCCGGCATCCATGGCGGCTATGACCATGCCCGGAAATCCAGCCCCGGTGCCAATATCGATCCAGCTCTGACCGGGCGGAACCAGCGGGATCAATTGCGCTGAATCAGCAAAATGCCGCTGCCAGAGGTGGGGAATGGTATTGGGACCAACCAGATTGAGCCTGGCCTGCCATTCCACCAGCAATTCGGCATAACGATGCAGCCGCTGCATCACCAGGGGCGAAGCTGCAAAATCGGCTTCGAATTCCGCGCTGTTCACGATGTTCCACGTGGAACAATAGGCCAGCCATTCATGCCGCGTGCAATTCCGATTTCCGAATCCAGGCCAGCAATGCCGTAATCGCGGCCGGGCTGATATTGCGGATGCGCGCTGCCT
>CAZIAA010000294.1:0-2556 GCA_964537365.1 uncultured Sandaracinobacter sp. | reverse complement strand
TGCTGCGGGAATTCGGGCTCGACCGGTATCGCGGTGTGCGCTGGTTCAGCTGGGTGACGGGCGTGCCCGTGCTCGTGCTCGTTTTCGTGGCGGGCATCACGGGCTACTGGATGGTGTGGGACCAACTTGCGCAGTACGTCGCTCTGGTGACGACAGAGTGGCTCGACAAGTTGCCGATTTTCGGCGAGCCGATCGCGCGCAATTTCTTCGCGCCCGATACGCTGGAGAGCCGCTTTTTCACGCTCATGGTTTTCATGCACATCGCAGTGCCGCTCATCGCGCTCATCATCCTATGGGTGCATTTGCAGCGCGTGACGAAGCCGCGAATCAATCCGCCGCGCGGCCTCGCGATCGGCGTTCTCGTCGCCTTGCTGGCTCTCTCGCTGGTCCATCCGGCAACGAGCCAGGGCCCGGCCGATCTCGCCAAGGTCCCCGCGACAGTGGGCCTCGACTGGTTCTACCTGCCGCTCTATCCGCTGCTCGACCGCTGGCCCGGGCCGGTGACGTGGAGCGCGTCGGGCGCTCTTCTCCTGATCCTGATTGCCATGCCGTGGCTGCCACCGATGCGCAAGCCGGCGGCAGCCGTCGTCGACCTCGCCAATTGCCTGATTGCCATGGGCGCGCGGATTTCCGGCGTTGGCACGGAACGGCTGGTGATCCAAGGCGTCGACCGTTTGTATGGCGCCACCTATGCTGTCATGCCGGACCGGATCGAAGCCGGAAGCTATGCCTGTGCCGCGGCGATCACAGGCGGCGACTTGACCCTGCTGGGGGCCAGCCGGGCCTTGCTGGGTTCGACCCTGCCAGTGCTGGAGGAAGCCGGCATTGTGTTCGAGGATGTGCCGGGCGGTCTGCGGGTGGCGCGGCGCAATGGTCTGCAGGGCGTGACGGTTGCAACCGCGCCCTGGCCGGGCTTTGCCACCGACATGCAGGCACAATTGATGGCGCTGATGACGGTTGCCGATGGCGCTTCGATATTGACCGAAAACATCTTTGAAAACCGCTATATGCACGTGCCGGAACTGGCGCGCATGGGGGCGGATATCACCGTGCGCGGGCGTTCGGCGATAGTGCGCGGGGTGAAATCCCTGCATGGCGCGCCAGTGATGGCGACCGACCTGCGCGCGTCCATGAGCCTTGTCATTGCAGCGCTTGCAGCGCAGGGTGAGACCGTGATCCGACGCATCTACCACCTGGATCGTGGCTATGAGCGTCTGGAAGAAAAACTGCAGGCGGTTGGCGCCGATATCGAGCGAGTGGATGGTGACTGAAAATCTGCATCTTCGGGTCGAGGAACCGGATGATCTGATCCTGGTATCCGCCTGCATTCAGGATATGGCGATCAGGGCGGCCGATGTCGGCTGGCAACCCGGGCCGCAGCGGCTGGTGCTCTTGGGAAATCGCTTCCGCTGGGAAAATGCGGCACTTGGCCCCAGGGCGGGTGGCGGGGCGTCGCGGGTGCGCGCTGCGCTGCGCTTCGATTTCGTGCAATCGGTGCGGCGGCGCAACTGGCCGGCCGATGGCAATACCGTGCTGGCGCTGATGGCCATCACTTTCGAAGATGATGACAGCCTGTTGCTGAGCTTTGGTGGCGGTATTGCCCTGGCGTTGCAGCAGGAGGTGCTGGATGCGACGCTCGAGGATATCTCCGGTCCCTGGGGAACAGCGCATGTCCCCGACCACGACGACGCCTGACCGCCGGCGCCTGATCCCGCCAACGCTGCACGCGGTCAGAGCGCCGGCGGCAGGCTATTGCCGGCCGATGGGACGCAATACATAACGCCCGTCGCGAAAGCTTTCGAATATCTGGCTGACGGCCGGGTGATGCACGGGTTCGGCGCGTTCTTCCCGCTCCAGATTCTGCTGACTGACATAGGCGACATAGGCATTGTCTTCGTCATTTTCCGCCAGCAGATGGTAAAAGGGCTGGTCCCTGGCCGGCCGCAGATGTTCGGGAATGGCGTTCCACCATTCCTCGGTATTGGCGAATTGCGGATCGACATCAAATACGACGCCGCGGAACGGAAACAGCCGGTGGCGAACGATTTCTCCAATGCCAAAGCGCGCCTGCGCGATTTCCACCGTCGGCGTGGAAGTTGTGACAATGCCGGCAGCAAAAGGATTGCTGGCGCCGGCGCCGGGATTCTGAGGCATATTGCTGTTCGTCATGTCTTGATCTCCAACAACTGGAATATAGGGCGTGAATCCGGTCTGCAAAGGGGTAGGGCGTGTGCGCGCAGAACCAGCGCGGGTGGTGCAGACGCAGTCTTGTCTTTGCAGCATGCCCCGGCTATGGCCCGCATCCTGTCATGTGCGCGGGGGCGACTTCTGCCTTGCAGCCACAAGGTCAGCGCGGAGAGGTGCCAGAGCGGTCGAATGGGGCGGTCTCGAAAACCGTTGTGGGTGCAAGCTCACCGTGGGTTCGAATCCCACCCTCTCCGCCACCTTGGTATAAAACCGGGAACGCCGATTCCCGCCGATTTCCCTCCCTTAGCGGCGACCAGCGCCCTCAACAGCGTGTTTTTGCTGCCGTTGATGTAGATCGCATCGTCCGCG
>CAZIAA010000293.1:0-2592 GCA_964537365.1 uncultured Sandaracinobacter sp. | reverse complement strand
TGCGGTTCGATTCCATCACCGCGGCGGCGGGGGAGGCTGTGGTCGATGCGGGTCCGGCGCTGCGTCAGCCGACCGATCCGGCGCGGCCATTGCTGATTGTCTATACCTCGGGCACGACCGGGCAGCCCAAGGGTGTCGTGCTGTCGCATGGCAATCTCTGTGCCGGGGCGGAATTCTACCGTCAGGCAGCGGCGCTGGGGCCGGATACGGCGGTTCTGGCCGCAGCGCCTCTGTTTCATGTCACTGGCCTCAGCGGCCATATCGCCGCTGCGATTGCAGCAGCGAGCCCGCTTGTCCTTGCCTATCGTTTCCAGGCCGATGTCATGCTGGCGCAGATCGAGCGTCACCACCCGGGCTTTGCCGTGGCCGCGGTGACGGCGCTTTCGGCACTGATCGATTGTGCCGGCTTTGGCCGTGAACGGGTGAGCAGCCTGCGCACATTGTTTTCGGGAGGCGCGCCCATTCCGCCGTCGCTGGCGGCGAGAATCACGGCGGCAACCGGCCTCGCGCTGCACAATGTCTATGGGCTGACCGAAACCACGGCGCCAGTGATTGCCACTCCGGTCGGGCAGCAATCGCCGGTCGATCCGGCAAGCGGCGCGCTTTCCATCGGCAAGCCGGTGGCCGGCACGGCGGTTGCGATACTGCGCGATGACGGCGCCGCGGCTGCGGCCGGCGATATCGGCGAGATCGCCGTGCGCGGGCCCAGCGTTTTCGCGCATTACTGGCAAAAGTCACAGGAAACCGCGGCGGCCTTTCGCGATGGCTGGTTCCTGACCGGAGATGTCGGCTGCTGCGATGAAGCCGGCTGGTTTTATCTGGTCGACCGCAAGAAGGACATGATTGTCGCTTCCGGATTCAAGGTCTGGCCGCGCGAGGTAGAGGATGTACTCTATACCCATCCGGCTGTCCGCGAGGCTGGCGTTGTGGGGGTGGCTGATTCCTATCGCGGCGAAACGGTGAAGGCGGTGGTCAGCCTGCATGCCGGTGCCGATTTTACGGCAGAAGACATCATCCGCCATTGCCGCGCGCAACTGGCGGCATTCAAATGCCCGCACATCGTCGAGATTGTCGACGAACTGCCGAAAACCCTCACTGGAAAGATCATCCGCAAGGCGCTGTGACGCCTTGAGGGCGGCCGGGATATTGGCACAGGACGTGCTAAAGTCTCTATATTGACGGGGTTTTCGTATCTGCTATGAATCTTCGGCGACTGCAAGCCTGACAGGGTCCATTTTGAAGCAATCTTTGCAAAACCAGTTTGCGAATCAGGTGGCAGTGACAGAAACAGGAGGCGAATTTGAAAAAATATCTACTGCTTTTGGCGGCATTTTCGGCCGCGCCGGCGCTGGCGACGCCAATCGTCCTGTCCGGAGATTATGTGAAGGTCGGCATCAGCGACTATGGCACGCTGGGCAGCAACGGCAATAATCAGCCCGGCCTCATCCATGATCCGACCGGCACCGGCACATTCAATTCGAACATGGATTATATTTCGCCGGGCGTGCCGCATGATGGCTTTTCGCTGATTTCCGACCAGTTCGGCTTCGCTCAGAATGATAATGACTGGATCTCGTCAGGTTTTGGGGCCTCGTCCCCGTCGTTGCTGACAGGGGCTGCGGCCAATGGCTTTGACAATGCCGCGACCTGGTCGGGTGGCAACAACTTCGTCAACATCACCAACAGCTATTTCTTCAACAATGGGGATGAGCGCATTCTGGTGGTGACCCAGGTGACGGCGCTTTCGGATCTGACCAATCTGGCTTTTGCCCGCTCGGTCGATCCGGATTCGGATTCGCTCTCGCATGGCGTGCCCGCAACCAACAATCAGCGCGGCAATGACCTGTTCGGTGTGGATGATTTCGTTGGCTCGGCGGGTGCTGTCAGCGGTTATACCCTGGCGCTGCTGAATGTGAACGACAGCGGCTTTGCCCATACCACGCAAATCAACAGCAATTGCTGCTCCAACATCAATCCTTATAATGTCCTCAACCATAATGGCGGCGACATGGGGCTGTCCTCTACGGGGGATCACGGTCTCAATCTGGCCTATATGATCGGCAGCCTGGCGACGGGTGCGACGGCGACGCTGCAATACGCTTATGCCGTTGGTGAACGCATTTCCGACACCGGCGGCACGACCGACCCGGTGCCGGGCGGCGTGCCTGAACCAGCGACCTGGGCAATGCTGATCGCGGGCTTTGGTATCGTCGGCGTTGCCATGCGCCGGCGCCGCGAACAGGCCACGCGTCTGGCCTGATCCGGCATCATTGCCAATGACGAAGCGGCGGACCTGCCGGGGTCCGCCGCTTTTTCTTTGCCTGCGCACCCATTCAACATGCCGTGACCAAATACTGTAAAAATTTTATCCAGTTCTGTGCAATAGTAATACCTAAATCCTTGATTCAGAGATGTTTTCAACATGGCACGAATATTGCACATCGTGAAGGGCGATCTGCACGGATTGATCCAGGGGGGTCCTGAGCAATCTGATGGGGTTCGCCATGCCGCAATCAACACAGCCGCGCATGTCACGCCGTTTTTTGTTCGATGTCGTGTGTTGGATTTGAATATTCTCAGACAGGGGTAAAG
>CAZIAA010000292.1:0-2627 GCA_964537365.1 uncultured Sandaracinobacter sp. | reverse complement strand
GCTGTCGGTGGCGGCGGCATCGGCTTCGCCGCCGCCGACGAAATGCACCATTTCCAGCTCGTCGCCGTCCGTCAGCAGGGTTTCGTCCCATTGGCTTTTGGGCACGATTTCGCGGTTGCGTTCGACCGCCAGCCGGCCTTTTTCAAGATCGAGCGTGGCAATGAGGGCCGTGATCGACGTGCCGGCGTCCAGCTGCCGGGATTCGCCATTTAACATGATAGAAATCTGCATAGCTGCTGTTATAGTCGCACTGGCGGTCGTCTCAAGCAGGAGAAGAGTTTTTGTCGCAGCAGGTGGATGCCGCCCGCGGTGCCGCACGGGTGATGCTATTGAATGGCCCCAATCTCAATCTTCTCGGCATGCGGGAGCCGGATGTCTATGGCCACCAGACCCTGGCCGGGATCACCGCCGACGCGCAGGCGCATGGCGCCGGGCTGGGGCTGCAGGTCGATTGCCGGCAATCCAACCATGAAGGGCAATTGGTGGACTGGTTGCAGCAGGCCGGCGCCGAAGGATATTGCGCAGTGATCCTGAATGCCGGCGCCTATACCCACACCTCCGTTGCCATTCACGATGCCATTCGCGCCATTGCAGTTCCGGTCATTGAAGTGCATTTGTCCAATCCTCAGGCGCGGGAGGAATTCCGCCGCCACAGCTATGTTTCCCAGGTGGCGGCCGGTGTCATTCAGGGTTTTGGCGCATTGGGATACCGGCTGGCGCTGGACGCGGCGGCGGCAATGCGGCAATGCGGCCGCGCAATCGAGCTGAAAACCGAGCAGAATTGAAGGACAGATGATGGCGACGCCCAAAGCCGACAGCAAGACCGACAAGACAGCAACCGACGCCATGCGGGTGGAAGTGGAACTGGTGCGCCAGCTTGCGACTCTGTTGGATGAAACCAATCTGAGCGAAATCGAAGTCCAGGATGGTGACCGCGCCATCCGCGTCGCGCGCCAGATCGGCGGTACGCTGATGACGTCCGCAGCGGCCCCGGCCGCTCCGCCGCCGCCCGTTGCCATTGCGCCGGATTCGGCGGCTGCCGCGCCGGCATCGGCCAATCATCCAGGTGCAGTGAAATCGCCGATGGTCGGCACCGCCTATCTCGCCCCCGAACCCGGTGCCGCGCCCTATGTCAGCGTCGGCCGCAGCGTCAACGAGGGCGATACCCTGCTCATCATCGAAGCCATGAAAGTGATGAATCCGATCAATGCACCCCGGGCCGGCACGGTGAAGGCGATCCTGATTGCCAATGAGCAGCCGGTCGAATTCGAACAGCCGCTCGTGATCCTCGAGTAACGGCGCGTGGCCATGTTCCGCAAGCTTCTCATCGCCAATCGTGGCGAAATCGCCCTGCGCATTCAACGCGCCTGTCGCGAAATGGGCATTCAGACCGTTGCCGTGCATTCGACGGCCGACACCGAAGCCATGCATGTGCGGCTGGCCGATCAGGCCATCTGCATTGGCCCGCCGGCTGCCGCCGACAGCTATCTCAACATCCCCAATATCATGGCGGCGGCGGAAATCGCCCAGGCCGATGCCATCCACCCCGGCTATGGCTTTCTGTCGGAAAATGCCGATTTCGCCGAAATCGTCGAAGAGCATAATATTGCCTGGATCGGGCCCAGCCCCGAACATATCCGCACCATGGGCGACAAGGTGGCGGCCAAAGGCATGGCGAAAAAACTGGGCCTGCCATTGGTGCCCGGCTCGGACGGCAAGGTCGAAAGCGTCGAGGAAGCGCATCGCATTGCCGAGAAGATCGGCTATCCGGTGCTGGTCAAGGCGGCGGCCGGCGGCGGTGGCCGTGGCATGAAAGTGGTGAAGGCAGCGCCGATGATGGGGGCGGCCTTTCTGCAGGCGCGGGCCGAAGCCAAGGCCGCCTTTGGCGATGGTTCTGTCTATATCGAAAAATACCTGAATGCGCCGCGCCATATCGAATTCCAGATCTTCGGCGATGGCAAGGGCAATGCCGTGCATATGGGCGAACGCGACTGTTCCTTGCAGCGGCGGCACCAGAAAGTGCTGGAAGAATCGCCGTCGCCGGCATTGCCTGACGCCGATCGGCAGCGCATGGGCGCAATTGCCGCCAAAGCCATCGCCGATATGGGCTATCGCGGTGCTGGGACGCTGGAATTCCTGTGGGAAGATGGCGAATTCTATTTCATCGAAATGAACACCCGGCTGCAGGTCGAACATCCGATCACCGAACTGGTGACGGGCATGGATCTGGTGAAGGAACAGATCCGGGTGGCGGCTGGTCAGCCGCTGTCGCGCAGCCAGGCGGAAATCAGCTTTCAGGGCCATGCCATCGAAGTGCGCATCAATGCCGAGGATCCACAGAGCTTCACGCCGTCGCCAGGTCTGGTCAGCCGCTATCATGCTGCCGGCGGGCCGGGCGTGCGCACCGATTCCGCGCTTTATGACGGTTATCGCGTGCCGGCCAATTACGACAGCCTGATAGCGAAGCTGATCGTTTACGCCGACACCCGCCCGGAAGCCATTGCCCGGCTGCGGCGGGCGCTGGAGGAAATGGTGATCGACGGCATCCGCACGACGATTCCGCTGCATGCGCGGCTGGTCGAAGAAGCCGACTTCATTGCCGGCGATTACAATATCAAATGGCTGGA
>CAZIAA010000291.1:0-2631 GCA_964537365.1 uncultured Sandaracinobacter sp. | reverse complement strand
GCGTGATAGGCGATGCATTCGATGCAGGCGGCCTGCAAGGTGGCGCTGCCCTCGGCCAGACGCGCGGCTTCCGCCAGCTGGGCGGCAATTTTCAGCCGGTTGGCCAGGATATTGGCCGCCAGCCCGTCGCTCGGAATCTGGCGCGCTTGCATACCGAATACGGTTTGCAGCATCTTCATCAGGAAAGGCTGTTGCGGTCGCATGACGATGATGCGCGGCTGGTCTTTCAGACCGGCGCGCTTTCCGGCTTCGGCAATGGCGGCATCGAGACCGCCATAGGCATCGATCAGGTTGAGCTTTTTCGCTCGCACACCTGACCATACCCGGCCTTCGGCCATGGCTTCGACACGCGCGACCGGCATCGACCGTGCCTCGGCGACATGGCCGAGAAAATCGCGATAGATGTCCTCGACCCCGCTCTGGATCATGCCGCGCGCGGGATCATTGAGGCCGCCGAATATGTCGGGCTGGCCGGACAGTTCGGTGGTGCGGATGGCGTCGGTTGAGATGCCGAGGCTGTGCAATGTGTCTTCAAAGGTCGGGATGATTCCGAATACGCCAATGGAACCGGTGACTGTCGCCGGGCTGGCGTAGATTGTGTCGGCCGCGGTCGCCAGCCAATAGCCGCCGCTGGCGGCTACGGGGCCAAAACTGGCGATGACCGGCAGCTTGCGATTGCGCGCCTCCCACAGCGCCAGACGAATCTTTTCGCTGGCCAGTACCGAACCGCCGCCCGAATCGATGCGCACGACCAGCGCTTTGACATCCTTGTCGGCGATGGCCTGTTCGATGAGGCCGGCAATTGTGTCGCCGCCGGCCGCCCCTGCCGCGGCTTCGCCATCGATGATCGACCCGGCCACATGCACCAGAGCAACACCCGGGCCGGCCTCACGGACGGGTTGTCGCAGCGCCCGGTAATCCCCCAGCGTAACGCGCTTGTAATCGCCGGGCAGTGATTTTTTCGAATCCTGCGCGCCCAGCCGTTGCAGCAATTGCGCGCGCCAGCCGGTTTCCGCAACGACGGTATCAATGAGTCCGGCGTCCTCGGCCAGCTGTGCCTGACTGCGGTTGGCGGCTGTTGCGCGCTGCGGCCAGCTGGCGAGCAGAGCCGCGATATCGAGGACCGGGCGCTGCTTCTGCACCACCGTGCGCCAGCGCACCCAGATGTCGTCGGCCAGCTGCTGGCTGGCGGCTCTGGCTTCGGGGGAAGCGTTGCTGCGGGTGAATGGTTCGACAAAGCTCTTGTAAGTGCCGACGCGGAACACTTCGACATTGACGTGCAGCTTGTCGAGCGCGTTCTTGAAATAGAGACTGCTGCCGCCGGGGCCGCGCAGCAGCACTGCACCTTGCGGCGACATGGCGATGCGGTCAGCAAAGCTGGCCAGCAAATAGCCGTCGTCCTCATAGGCGGTGGCCCAGACCCAGACCTGCTTGTCCTCGGCGCGGAAGCGCTGCAGGGCCGCGCCCACCGCTTCGAGATTGGCGAGGCCGCCGCCCAGAAAGCGATCGAGATTCAAGGTGATCATGGCAATGGCCGGGTCTTTGGCCGCGGTGTCGATGGCGCGGACCAGCTCGGCGGCTTCGATCTGCGGGATGACGGGCTCACCCGAAAGCAGGGCCAGCGGGGAATTTTCCGCCGCCTGATCGACCAGCAGGCCATCGAGGCGGATCTCAAGTGCGCTGCCATCGGCGATATGGACATTGGGGGCGCCGGAAAAATAGAGCGCGCCCAGCGTTCCGAACAGCAGCAGCATGGCGATCAGCACGAGGAAATTCTTCACCCCGAGCAGAAATCTCCAGACTCCTTTCACTATGGCCATGGCTGGAATACTCCTTCGCGGATCAGGTCCGGGCGGGCGGGGTGATTATCCCTCCGGCAGGGCGGAATTGGCATTGACGGCACGGTCCGGCAATGGCTGCGCGCGCGGGTTCCAGATATTTTCAGGGCGCACAGGCTCGATCGCCGACCACAGCGGTTCGCCGCGCGCATCGCGCGGCACTTCGCCCCCGGTCACGGCACCTTTGGGCAAGCGGGTGCTGGTATAGAGCGGCGCTGCTGCACAGGCGTTGAGCGCCAGCAGCGCGCCGCCGGCAGCCAGCAACATGCCTCTGCGCAGTGTCTGCTTCGGTCGCGGTGTCACATCTGCTCCCTGTCCTGCCTGTCCTGTGCTGCTTGTCTTGATCCGGGCTTGCGGGCAATGGCCCCTCTTATGTCCGATCCCCGCCACAGCACAAGCAGTCCTGTCGTTCGTCTGGCCGCGCGTGGCGATGGCGTAACTGCGGATGGCCGCTTTGTTGCCGGTGCGGTTCCGGGCGATTCCGTGCTGGCCGATGGCACGGTCATGGCTGGTTCCGGCCGGGCGCTCCCGCCGTGCCAGCATTTCGGCGATTGCGGCGGCTGTCAGCTGCAGCATGTGGCCGAACCGGGCCTGCAGCAATTTGCCCGGGAACGAATCCTGCAGCCGCTGCAGCGGGTGGGAATCGTACCGGTTGAAGTGCTGCCGGTGCATTTGTCGCCAGCACGTGCGCGGCGGCGTTCGGCCCTGCGCGCGACTCGAACCCAGGGTGAAGTCCGGCTGTGCTTCAATGCCCGGGGTGAGCACCGCATCGTCGATCTGCAGCAATGCCCGG
>CAZIAA010000290.1:0-2631 GCA_964537365.1 uncultured Sandaracinobacter sp. | reverse complement strand
ACCATTTTCGTGCCGGACTGATCAAAGGCGATTTTCAGTTTGTTGCCGGTCTTGCCGATGACGGTGCCCATGCCGAATTTGTCGTGGAATACCCGGCCGTCGATCTCGATATCGGCACGCGGCGCGCCCCAGACGGCGCGCGCCTCGGGGCGCGGGTGGGCATTGGCCGTTGGCCGCGGCCGGCGGTCGGGCTGCGGGCTTTTCGCCATTGACTGGTCTGGCGCGGCCGTCAGCGCATGGGTGGACGCTGCAAACCAGGGTCGCGGGTGGCCGGACATGGTGGTTTCGGCTTCGACATGTTCAGGCGGCAATTCATCCAGAAAGCGGCTGGGGATGGTTGCAGTCCATTGCCCGTAGACCCGCCGGTTGGCGGCGTGCAGGATGGTCGCCCGGCGTTTGGCGCGGGTGATGCCGACATAGGCAAGCCGGCGTTCCTCTTCGAGCGCCGCAGTCCCGCCTTCGTCCAGCGCGCGCTGATTGGGGAACAGCCCTTCTTCCCAGCCGGGCAGGAACACATAGCCGAATTCCAGCCCCTTGGCGGCGTGCATGGTCATCAGAGTGACTTTTTCCACATTGTCGCTGCGATCATTTTCCATCACCAGCGCCACATGCTCGAGAAAGCCGTGCAGGTCGGCAAAGTCTTCGAGCGCGCGCACCAGTTCGGCCAGATTGTCGAGACGGCTGGCATTTTCCGGATCCTTGCTGCTCTGCAGCATGTGCAGATAACCGGATTCCTCTAGCACCAGCTGCGCCAGAGCGGCCGGATCGAGACTGTCCATCTGCGTGCGCCAGCGCGCGAAATTATCCAGCAATTCCCGCAGTGATCGGCGTGCGGCGGCCGGCAGCAGTTCATGGTCGACGCTGGATTGCGCCGCCGCCGTCAGCGTCACGCCCTGCGCGCGGGCATGGGCCTGAATCCTGGCCTGGGATCGATCACCGAGGGCACGCTTCGGCACGTTGATGATGCGCTCAAAGGCGAGCGAATCATCACTTTGCGCAATCACCCGCAGATAAGCGAGGGCATCGCGGATTTCCGCCCGTTCGTAAAAACGAAAGCCGCCAATGATTCGATAGGGCAGGCTGATGGCAATGAAGCGGTCTTCGAATTCCCGGGTCTGGAAACCGGCGCGCACCAGAATGGCGACATCGGACGCCGATGCGCCTTCGTGCAGCAGCCGTTCGATGCGGTCGCCGACAACGCGGGCTTCCTCGGCACCGTCCCACAGGCTGATGACATGCAGTTTTTCCCCGGCATTGAGATCCGTCCACAAAGTCTTGCCGAGGCGGCCGCGATTATGCGCGATGACAGCAGAGGCGGCGGCCAGAATATGCGGTGTCGAGCGGTAATTCTGTTCCAGGCGGATGACTTCGGCGCCGGGAAAATCCTGTTCGAAGCGCAGGATGTTGGACACATCGGCGCCGCGCCAGCTGTAGATCGACTGGTCGTCATCGCCCACACAGCAGATATTGCCCTGACCGCCGTGGGTGCGCGCAGCCAACAGCGTCAGCCAGCGATATTGCGCGGCATTGGTGTCCTGATATTCGTCCACCAGCACGAAGCGGAAACGATTCTGCCAGCGTTGCAGCACATCGGCGTGACTTTCGAAAATGCCGATGACATGCAACAGCAGATCGCCGAAATCGGCTGCGTTCAGTTGCGCCAGTTCATTCTGGTAACGGGCATAAAGCCGGGCGCCGGCGCCATCGGCAAAGGCAAAGGATTCGCCTTCCGGCACCTGTCCGGGGCGGATGGCGCGGTTTTTCCAGCTGTCGATCAATTGCGCCAATTGCCGGGCCGGCCAGCGTTTTTCATCGATCCCGGCCTCGATGATGAGGCGCTTCAGCAGCCTCTTGCTGTCATCGCTGTCGAGGATGGTGAAATTGGAACGCAGCCCGACCAGTTCGGCATGTTGGCGCAGGATCCGCGCGGCGATGGAATGGAAGGTGCCGACAAAGGGCATGGCTTCGGCGTCATCGCCCAGCAGCAGGGCCAGACGTTCGCGCATTTCCGCCGCAGCCTTGTTGGTGAAGGTGACGGCCAGAATCTGCGACGGCCAGGCGCGTCTTTGTGCCAGAATCTGCGCCAGACGCGCGGTCAATGCCCGGGTTTTGCCGGTGCCGGCCCCGGCCAGCACCAGCACCGCGCCGTCGATATGGGTGGCGGCCTGCAATTGCGGCGGATTGAGACCCTGAAGCCAGGGCGGTTGCGGGTCGGATAGGGCGGACATCATTGGAACAGATAGCGAACTTTGGCGGGTAAGGGCAATGCCGGTTGCAGCTATTCCGCCGCCGGGCGCAGCAGCCAGAGTTTCGCCTTGCCGACACGGCGTTCGGCCTCGATCAAGAAGCCAGCCGCTGGCAGGGCATCTGGCAGGGCATCGGCAACAGCGGTTTCGACTGCAATCCAGCTATGGTCCGCCAGCCAGCCAGTCTGGCGCAGACTGTGCAGCGCGGCCGCGGCCAGATCCCTGCCATAGGGCGGGTCCAGAAAGACGACATCGGCGGGTTGCGACGCCAGCGGCAGCCGGGTGGCGTCGGCGCCCACCAGCCGGGCGTTGGCGGCCAGTTTCCGGCAATTGCTTTCGATGGCGCGCCGCGCCGCTGGATGGCTTTCAACGAGGGCGGCCGCGC
>CAZIAA010000289.1:1178-2636 GCA_964537365.1 uncultured Sandaracinobacter sp. | reverse complement strand
CGCGCTTGGTGACGAAATTGTAAACCCCGCCCTTGCCTTCCTTGTCGCCGGGATACCAGTTCTGCACCGTCGAATATTTGATTTCGGCGTCGGTTTCGGCAATCAGTTCGACGACGGCCGCATGCAGTTGATTTTCATCGCGTTGCGGCGCCGAACAGCCTTCCAGATAGCTGACATAGGCGCCTTCTTCGGCGACGATCAATGTGCGTTCGAACTGGCCGGTGTTTTCCGCGTTCATGCGGAAATAGGTCGACAATTCCATCGGGCAGCGCACGCCTTTGGGCACCAGCACGAAAGTGCCATCGGAAAACACTGCGGAATTGAGGCAGGCAAAATAATTGTCGCGCAACGGCACCACGGTGCCGAGATATTTCCGCACCAGTTCCGGATGTTCGCGCACGGCTTCCGACATCGACATGAAGATGACGCCGGCCTTCTTCAGGGTTTCCTGAAAAGTGGTGGCGACGCTGACGCTGTCGAATACGGCGTCAACCGCAACCCGCGCCGAGCCTTTCACCCCGGCCAGCACTTTCTGTTCGGCCAGCGGAATGCCCAACTTTTCATAGGTGGCGCGGATTTCCGGGTCGAGATCGTCGAGGCTGTCCAGCTGTGGCCGGGCCTTGGGTGCGGCATAGTAATGCGCGCCCTGATAATCGATCGGCGGGATATTGAGCTTGGCCCAGTCCGGCGCCGGCATTTTCTGCCACAGGCGAAATGCCTTCAGCCGGCGCTCCAGCATCCATTCCGGCTCGGCCTTTTTGGCCGAAATGAAGCGCACGGTGTCTTCGGTCAGGCCCTTGGGCGCGACTTCCTGTTCGATATCGGTCGAGAAGCCATATTTATAGCTGGACAGTTCTTCAACCGCAGCCGCGGCTTCGGCATTGCGGACATCCGCCAGCGGCGTTTCGGGGTTGCGCAGAGCAGTGGTGGAAAGATTGTTCATGCGGATACCTTCTGCGTCCTGGAGACTGGCGGTTCGGCGACGGGCGCTGTGGCGGGGTGCAGCTTCAGGGGCGGGGCCTCGGGCGCCAGTTCCGCCAGAGACACGCGCGCCAGAGCGTCGCGCACGGCGCGATTGACTGGCGCCCAGTGCGGCCGCACCTGGCAGGTGTCGGCAAGCTCGCAACAATCGGCGCCCGGCTGGCCGCAATGAGTCAATGCAATCGGCCCATCAATTGCCTCGACGATATTGGCGAGGCTGATGGCCGTGGCTGCGCGGGCCAGGGCAAAGCCACCATTGGCGCCGCGCTGGGAATGCAACAACCCGGCACGGCCGAGCTGCCCCAGCAGCTTGGCGACCGTCGGCACCGGGATACCGGTGGTGTCGGCGACATTCGTTGCGGACGTCAGGCAATCATTGCGCGCTGCACTGGCAACTGCCGTCATCACGACAACGCCATAATCCGCCAGATTGGATAATCGCAGCATCGACTCCTGCGCTTTCATCAATTCAGACTG
>CAZIAA010000289.1:0-1078 GCA_964537365.1 uncultured Sandaracinobacter sp. | reverse complement strand
TCCAGATTGACCGCGGCTTGTTTGCCGCGCCGGTCGATTTCCAGTTCGAAGCTGAGGCGCTGGTTTTCCGCCAGTTCCGCCATTCCGGCCTGCTCGACCGCGGAAATATGCACGAAGGCATCCGGCTGTCCGTCATCGCGGGCAATGAAGCCGAAACCGCGCTGCGAATTGAAGAATTTGACCGTGCCTTCATAGCGTTCGCCGTCGGTGACCGGCGGCGGGCGCTGGCCGAAGCGCTGGCCACCAGGTCGGGGACCGCGGTCGAAGCCGCCTTCGCGCGGTGGCCGCGCCGGTCGGTCCGGCACTTCCAGAACGTCGCCGACGATCTGCACATCGGTGGCCGACACCCGGCCATTGCGGTCGGTCAGGGAAAATTCGATTTCCTGTTCTTCGGCAATATTGTGCAGCCCAGCCTGTTCCAGCGCGGAAATATGCAGGAACACGTCATCGCCGCCATCATCGCGGGCGACGAAGCCGAAGCCCTTCTGACTGTTGAAGAATTTTACCTTGCCGCGGGCGCTGCCGACGACGATGCCGGGGCTTTGCCGACCACCACCGCCGCCACGAAAGCCGCCACCACCACGGCCCATGCCGCCATCAGAGCCGCCGCCAAAGCCGCCGCCCGATCCGCTGCGGCCATAGCCGCCACCGCCGCCGCCACCGCCACCGCCACCGCCAAAGCCGCCACCATAGCCGCCCGAATCGAAGTCGGAATCACCACCGCGACGATGGCCCTTGCCACGCCCCCGGCCGCCGCGATTATTGTCGTCGTAACCCATTTAATCTATCGTCTTTCAAGATTTGTGGACGATCCAGCCCTTGCAGTTTTGTCAGTAGCACTGTCCGCACGCCAGAATCATCGTCACCGTCCCTGCCTCTTCATTCGGGGCGCACATGCCGGAATTGGCAGAGCTGTTCCCGCAAAAAGGCCGCTTTGCACCCTGCATGCACCAAATCACTCCTGATTTTGACCAACGCCTTCCGTTGCGGATATGATCGCAGTTCATCGTGCCGGATATCAGGTCTGACTTACGCAGACTGAGTAGTGCAGTGTGGTAAAATCTAACAGCACCGATTT
>CAZIAA010000288.1:0-2638 GCA_964537365.1 uncultured Sandaracinobacter sp. | reverse complement strand
GACGATACCAAACGCTATATCGATGCGCTCGATCTGGACGATGCCGAACGCCACGCCATATTCGAAGGCAATGCGCGCCGGGTGTTTCCGCGTCTGGATGCGGCCCTCAAGGAACGCGGTTTATGAGCGGGCCGCCGGACATTCATGCCTATCTCGCCGAGTTCGAGGACATTCCCGGCACCCGCGTTTTTACCGCGGCGCGGGCGCGTCAGGGCTATCATTTGAACCAGTGTGCAATGAGCCTGATGAAGCCGGAAAATCGCCAGCGCTGGAAGGCCGATGAACGCGCCTATCTGGCGGAATGGCCGTTGACGGAGGAACAGAAAGCCGCGGTGCTGGCGCGCGATTACAATGCCATGATCGACCTTGGCGGCAATATCTATTTCCTGTCCAAGATATTCTCCACCGATGGCCAGAGCTTCGTGCAGGCGGTCAGCAGCATGACCGGCGTTTCGGTCGCGGAATATCAGGCCATGATGAATGCGGGCGGCCGCTCGCCGGATGGCCTGCGCTCGAAGAAGGAGGGGCGCTGACATGGCGCGGATCACTGCCGGTGTCGCCTCCAGCCATGTGCCGCTGCTCGGTGTCGCGCATGATCAGGGCAAGGAGCGCGACGATTATTTTGCCCCGATCTTTGCCGGCTATGACTGGACCCGCGCCTGGCAGGCGGCGGAAAAGCCGGACGTCGTCATCCTCGTCTATAACGACCATGCCAGCGCTTTCGACATGAAGATCATCCCGACCTTCGCCATTGGTTGTGGCGAGCGTTACCGGCCGGCCGATGAAGGCTGGGGGCGGCGCCCGGTGCCCGATGTGATCGGCCATGCCGATCTGGCCTGGCATATTGCCCAGAGCCTCATTCTCGATGAATTCGACATGACGATCGTCAATGAAATGGATGTCGATCATGGCCTGACGGTGCCATTGAGCATGATGTTCGGCGCGGTCGCCGAATGGCCGTGCCAGGTCATTCCGCTGGCGGTCAATGTCGTCACCTATCCGCCGCCGTCGGGCAATCGCTGCTGGGCGCTGGGCGAAGCGATTGCCCGCGCCGTTGCCAGCTTTCCGGAGGATCTCGATGTGCAGATCTGGGGCACGGGCGGCATGAGCCACCAGTTGCAGGGCCCGCGCGCCGGGCTGATCAACCGCGTCTGGGACAATATGTTTCTGGATGGCATGATCGGCGACAGCGACCGTCTGCGCCATATTCCGCATATCGAATATCTGCGCGAAACCGGGTCCGAGGGTATTGAAATGGTGATGTGGCTGATCATGCGCGGCGCACTTGGCAAGCGGACTGCGGCGCTGCACCGCCATTACCATGTGCCCTGCAGCAATACCGCCATCGGCCATCTGGTGCTGCGCCCCGACAATGGCGAAGGGCTGGACATGACCGGCAGTGCTGTGATCACCAGCCCGGTGGCCTGAACCATGCCGGCGCGCTGGAAAACTGGAGAAATGACATGAAAATCGCACTCGCCGGCGCTGGCGCATTCGGGGAAAAGCATCTCGATGGCCTGCGCAACATCGATGGCGTGGAAGTCGTGTCGCTGGTGGGCCGGCGCCTGGAACCGACCCGGGCCGTTGCCGACAAATATGGCATTGGCCATGCCACCACCGAGCTTGCAGACGCGCTCGAACAGCCGGGCCTCGATGCCGTGATCCTGTGCACGCCGACGCAGATGCACGCCGCGCAGGCACTGCAATGTCTGCAGGCCGGCAAGCATGTGCAGGTCGAAATCCCGCTGTGCGACAGTCTTGTCGATGGCGAGGCGGTGCTGAAAAAGAGCCGGGAAACCGGGCTTGTCGCCATGGTTGGCCACACCCGCCGCTTCAACCCCAGCCATCAATATCTGCACCGCAGAATCGCTGCTGGCGAACTGGCGGTGCAACAGATGGATGTGCAGACCTATTTCTTCCGCCGCCAGAACATGAATGCCAAAGGCGAACCCAGAAGCTGGACCGACCATCTGCTCTGGCACCATGCCGCGCATACCGTCGACCTGTTCGCCTATCAGGCCGGACCGATCATTGCCGCCAACGCCATCGCGGGGCCGTGGCATCCGCAACTGGGAATCGCCATGGACATGTCGATCCAGCTGAAGGCCGAAAGCGGGGCGATCTGCACCCTGTCGCTGTCGTTCAACAATGACGGGCCGCTGGGCACGTTTTTCCGTTATATCTGCGACAATGGCACCTGGATCGCGCGCTATGATGACCTCGTCACCGGCCGCGAAGAAGTGATTGACGTAAGCCAGGTCGATGTGTCGATGAACGGAATCGAATTGCAGGACCGCGAATTCATTGCCGCCATCCGCGAAGGGCGCGAGCCGAATGCCAGTGTGGCGCAGGTCATGCCTTGCTATCGCGTTCTGGATGCGCTGGAAAAGCAGCTCGAGGCCGCGCGCTGACGGTTTCACCACAGGACAGGAACACTGCATGCCATCTGCACAGCCCACGCGCCGCCTAGGTCCGCTCACCGTGTCGGCGATCGGGCTGGGCTGCATGAATCTGACTCATGCCTATCTGCCCCGGCCCGAGGCCAGAGAGGCCGAAGCATTGCTGCAGCACGCGCTCGATTCCGGCGTGACATTCTTCGATACCGCAGCGCTTTATGGCTATGGTGCCAATGAGGAAT
>CAZIAA010000287.1:0-2638 GCA_964537365.1 uncultured Sandaracinobacter sp. | reverse complement strand
AACTGCCACTGGCCGCCGCGGCCTTTCGCCATTATCCTGCCGCCGCAATGACCCTGCCGCAGATTCTTTCCGGGCCCGACCGCCGACTGCTCATCGTCTGTGACCATGCTTCCAACAGCGTGCCAGCCGGAATTGAACTGGGCGTCAGCGCCGCCGCACTCGAGGACCATATCGCCTGGGATATCGGCACTGCAAAACTCAGCCAGGCATTGGCCCGGCAATTGCAATGCAGCGCCGTACTGGCAACGGTTTCGCGGCTGGTCGTCGATTGCAACCGCCATCCGGACCATAGCGTCCCCGAATCCAGCGATGGCCGCGCCATTCCCGGCAACATCGGACTCGACCGCCAGGCGCGCGCCCGCCGGCTGGCGATCCACGCCGATTATCATGGCGCCATTGCAACCGCCATTGCCGAACAGCCACCACAGCTGGTGATCGCCATCCACAGTTTCACGCCAAAATTGCAATCCAGCGCTGGCCACCGCCCCTGGCCTATCGCCCTGTTGTGGAACCGCGATGAGCGGGCACCGAAACTGGCGCTGCCAGCATTACGCTCCGAAACCTGCCTTTCCGGCCCGGTCGGCGCCAATGAGCCCTATTCCGGCCGCGATCTCAACTACACCATGGACCGCCATGCCGAAGACAATGGCATCCCCTATCTGACCTTCGAAGTGCGCCAGGATCAGCTGCGCGATGGTGATGGCATCGCCCGCTATGCCGGCATTCTGCAGCGCGCCACCCGCGCTGCTGTCACCGGCCTCTGAAACCATGCTGCGCCGGGCGCTGACATGGCTGCTGTGCACGCTGCTGGGGCTGGCTGCGTTGTCGCTGCTCTGGGTCGGCAGCTATCGCGTGATCAATCCGCCCACCAGCTTCCTCATGTTGCGCGACCGGATCGACGGAATCCAGGTCAAACAGCAGTGGGTGCCATTATCCGATCTGCCGCGCCATCTGCCACGCGCCGTGATTGCGGCCGAGGATTCGCGCTTCTGCAGCCACCATGGCTTTGACCTCGATGCCATTCGCGACGCCATGGCCGCCAATGCCGAAGGTGACCGCCTGCGTGGCGCCTCCACCATCAGCCAGCAGACCGCCAAAAATGCCTTTCTATGGCCGGGCCGGACGATGTTGCGCAAAGGCGTGGAAGCCTGGTTCACGCTGCTGATCGAACGGCTCTGGGGCAAGGCGCGGATTCTGGAAGTCTATCTGAACATTGCAGAATTCGGCCGCGGCGTGTTCGGCGTCGAAGCCGCGGCGCAGCATTATTTCGGCAAGCCAGCCCATTCCCTAAGCCAGTTGCAGGCCGCCCGCCTTGCCGCGATATTGCCGCAACCGATCAAGCGCAGTGCCTCCGCGCCCGGGCCCTATACCCGGCGCTATGCAGGTCAGATTCTCGCGCGGACGCGTGTCGTCGAACGCGACCGGCTGGACAGCTGCCTGTAACGATCGTCGCTAGGCGGACAGGCCACCATCGATCACCAGTTCCGAGCCCGTCATGAAACTGCTGTCATCCGATGCCAGAAAGACAATGCCATTGGCCACCTCGACCGGGGTACCGGGGCGTTGTATCGGCGCCACCCGCGCGATGGTATCGGTCAGCCGGTTGGCAATGCCGGCAGAACCGGCTGGCGCACCCGGGATCAACGCCGAAAGCCCGTCATTGTCGGTAATCACATCCCAGATCGGCGTCTCGATGATTCCGGGGTGCACCGAATTACAGCGGATTCCATCGGCTGCATATTCCTTGGCAATTGATTTCGTCAGCAAGCGCACTCCGCCCTTGGTGGCGCAATACCCGCCTAGCCCGACAGCGCCTTGCAGCCCGGCCACCGAAGAAATATTGATGATCGAACCACCTCCGGCCGCGCGCAGCGCCGGAATGCCGTGTTTGCAGCCCAGAAACACGCCGGTCAGATTGATTTCCAGCTGCCGGTTCCAGTCCGCAAGCGACATGTCAACGATTCGCCGGCCCAAACCGATACCGGCATTGTTGACCAATATGTGCAAGGCGCCAAACGCCTCCACCGTCTGGCGGATGGTGGCAATCCATTCGTCTTCGGAGCGCACATCCTGATGCAGATAGCGCGCCGTTCCACCTTCCCGCACGGCCTCGGCAATGGTTTCGGCGCCGCCCGTGTCATTGACGTCGGTCGCCATCACCGACGCCCCGGCGCGCGCCAGAGCCAGCACCGCCTGCCGGCCGATACCGCTGCCAGCACCCGTCACCAACGCCACTTTGCCCTGCAGTTTCATCGACCCTCTCCCGCATGTCCTCACTCTCTTCTCTGCATGATCTTTGCTGCAGGGAAAGTCCAGAAACATTGCAGTTCAAGTGCAAGTAACTGTATAATAATGGTAAAATTCTTCTATATGCAAAGCAGGACAGAGACGCCTATCCAAATGGACTCACCCCTGCAGCCGGCCGATAATGGCATCCAGCTGGTCGATATCGGAAAAACCCAGGGTCACGGTGCCGCGATCTCCCCGCGCTTTGATTGACACTTGCACCCCCAGCACCTGCTGCAACTGGTCTTCCAGAAGGGCAAGATCGGCATTGCGCTCGGCGGATGCAGCTGGCCGCCGCGCGGCGGCGCCACCCTGCTGGCTGGCGCGGGCAGCTTCTTCCGCCTGACGCACC
>CAZIAA010000286.1:0-2643 GCA_964537365.1 uncultured Sandaracinobacter sp. | reverse complement strand
GCCCGTCGGGCGAAGTCGTCAGCAAGGCATAGGCCCGCCGCTTGGCCCGGCCGACGCGGCCGCGCAACTGATACAGATCCGCCAGGCCAAACATGTCGGCGCGGTGCACGATCAGGGTGTTGGCGTTCGGAATATCGATGCCGCTTTCGATGATGCTGGTCGACAGCAGCACATCATATTGCCCTTCGGTAAAGGCCAGCATGCGTTCCTCGATCGCGGCCGGCGCCATTTGCCCATGCGCGGTGATGGCGCGCAACTGGCCGACATGTTCGCGCAGAAACTGTTCCAGATCCGGCAGATGCGCAACGCGCGGCACGACAATGAAGCTCTGGCCGCCGCGATAATGTTCGCGCAGCAATGCTTCGCGCACGACCACCGGATCGAACGGCGCCACCGTGGTGCGCACGGCCAGACGATCGACCGGTGGTGTCGCAATCACCGACAATTCGCGAATGCCCGACAAGGCCATCTGCAAGGTGCGGGGAATGGGCGTCGCCGTCAGAGTCAGCACATGCACATCGGCGCGCAGCGCCTTCAGCTTTTCCTTGGCCGTCACGCCGAAATGCTGTTCTTCATCGATCACCACCAGCCCGAGGCGCTTGAACGTGACCGATTTCGACAACAGCGCATGGGTGCCGATGACGATATCGATACGGCCATCCAGCACCCCTTCGCGGACCCGGCGCGCATCCGCCGCCGGCACCAGACGCGACAATGCCCCCACCTGCAGGCCGGTGCCCTGAAAGCGGCTGCGGAAGGTTTCGGCATGCTGCCGCGCCAGCAGCGTCGTCGGGCAGACGATTGCAACCTGATGGCCGGACATGGCCGCGACATAGGCCGCGCGCAACGCCACTTCGGTCTTGCCGAAACCGACATCGCCGCAGATCAACCGGTCCATCGGCCGGCCAGAGGCCAGGTCGTTCAATACATCGTCGGTGGCGCGCAACTGGTCATCGGTTTCGATCCAGGGAAAGCCGCTGAGAAAGGCGGCATAATCATCCGGATCCTTTTCGAAGCGGTCAGCGCCACGCGTCGCCCTGAGCGCCGCGGTGCGCAGCAGGTCATGGGCGATTTCGCGGATTCGCTCCTTCAGATGCGCCTTGCGCTTCTGCCAGCCGGTGCCGCCCAGCCGATCCAGCGCGACACCTTCGCTGCCACTGCCGTAGCGCGACAGCACATCGAGATTTTCAACCGGCACATAGAGCCGGTCACCGCCGGCATATTCCAGCGCCACGGTATCATGCGCCGCGCCCGAAACATCGATCGACATCAACCCCAGATAACGGCCGATGCCATGTTCCTGATGCACCACCAGCTCGCCGGTTTCCAGAGTCTGCAGGTCTTTCAGAAAGGCATCGGCGCGCCGGCGCGAGGTGCGCCGCACCAGCCGGTCGCCCAGCATGTCCTGCTCGGACCAAAGCTCCAGCGGCGGCAGGCGAAACCCGCTGGCGAGCGGCAGCACGATGGCCGGCACCTGGCCCTTGGCGGCCAGCCCCTGTGCCTGTTGCCAGCTTTCGGCTTCGCACAAATGCTGCGCACCTTTTTCCGCCAGCAGGCCCAGCAAGCGCGCGCGCGACCCCGGCGAATAGGCCGCCAGCACGATCTGCCGGTCGCTGCCCTGCGCTTCGGCGATTGCAGTCGCCAGCGCCTGATAAATGCCGGGGCCATTGGCCGCGGCCGCCACCCGCGCCGGGGCAAAATCCACCGCCGGCATGCCGCCGGCATCGAGACTGTCGCGGGCGGCATCGGTGCTGCCGGGAAATATGCTGGCGTGATGCGCGGATGCCGTCAGTTGCTGCCATTCACTGGCATCCAGATACAGCGCATCGGGCGGCAGCGGGCGATAGCGCGACCCCGCCGCCAGCGCATCCTTGCCGCGATGGGTCCGTGCCTGTGCCTCTGTAGTTTTCTGCGCCAGTTCAGCCAGCGCCGCCACTCGATTGGCGTGGTAATCCACGATCGCAGCCTGTCGCTCGGCCGCGGCCACGGGCGCGCCATCATCCAGCAGCCACAGCGAATCGTCGCCCAGCCAGTCGGCCAGCGTCACCAGCTTTTCTTCGAACAGCGGCAGGAAATGCAGCAATTCCGGCACCCGACGGCCTTCGCTGGCGGCCTGATACACAGGATCCCGGGTGGCGTCAGCGCCAAAACGTTCCAGCCAGCGCTGGCGGAACAGGCGAATGCGGGAATCGTCCAGCAGCAATTCCGACACCGGCAATAATTGCAGTTCGGTAACGCGGCCGGTGGTCAGCTGGGTGCGCGGATCAATGGTGCGGATGGCGTCCACTTCGTCGCCGAAAAAATCGATTCTGTAGCCCGGCAGTTCATCGCCCTGCACGGCCGGCGGCACCAGATCGATGAGCCCGCCGCGCACGGCATAATCCCCGGCATCTGCGACATTTTCGACGCGCGTGTATCCGGCCCGCGCCAGCGTTTCGAGCAGCGCTTCGCGCGAAATGCGCAAACCTTCGCGGATCTGCAGCACCGCCCCACGCAGCACTTCGGGCGGCAACAGCCGCTGCTGCGCGGCGGATACGGTCGTCACCAGCAATTGCGCCCCGGCCGGCGGTTGCAGCAATTGCGCCAATGTCGCCAGCCTTTGCGCCAGCACATTCTGCGCCGGGCTGGCACGGTCATAGGGCA
>CAZIAA010000285.1:0-2645 GCA_964537365.1 uncultured Sandaracinobacter sp. | reverse complement strand
TTCAAAGTCTCCGTCAGCGGTCCCGACACATAGCCCTGAAAATCAAACTGGTCGAAGCGCCCATAGCTCGCGTCAAAGCCGATCTGGAAATCATCCGTCGGCTTGTTGGCGATATAGTTGATGGCGCCGCCCGTGGCGTTCTGCCCGAACAATATGCCCTGCGGGCCTTTCAGCACTTCCACCCGCTGCACATCGAGTGAGGCACCAATGGTCATGATCGAAAATGGCAGCGGCACTTCGTCTGTATAGACACTGACCGTCGGGCTGGCGGCCGACGACGTATCCTGAAAACCGACGCCGCGAATCGTATAGATGGGCGTGCCATAAGTGCTGGGGTTGAAGTTGAGGCCCGGTGTCACTTTCGCCAGCGACGCTGTATCGGTGATGCCCAATTGCGTCAGCTGCTCGCCGGTCTGCACATTGATCGACATGCCGACATCGCTGATCGACTGCGCTCGTTTCTGCGCCGTCACGATGATGTCAGGCAAAGCCGATGTCGCCGTGTCATGCGGCGCCTGCGCCATGGCGGGCGCCTGTGCCACCGCAGGCGCCGCCAGCGCCAGCGCCAGCAGAGACACACCCAGACCTGTCTGAAATCCGTTCTTCACAGCCACTCTCCCCGGTCGTTTGCGCTTCCAGCCCAACTCCCACCCAGGTTCTGAAAGCCGCGGCAATGTGCAGATGTCCGGTTCGCGGGCGCGGGCACTGCATATTGCCATTTCCCTATGAGCCAATCCCGCAATTGGCTCCGTCGCCGGCAGCGCTTTTATGGGTCCTGTGCGTGCAACATCTCAATATTTCCAGCTGACGCTCAGGCCATAGGTGCGCGGCATGCCGGTATAACGCACCACCACATCCGAACTGAAAACCGCCGAATTCCAATACCATTTGTCGGTCAGATTGCGGACATAGGCGGAAACGCGCCATGGGCCGGATTCGACGCCGGCGCGCAGATCCACCAGCGCCCGACCAGGAACGCGCAGCAGATCAGCCGGTTGCGCCGGATTGGGGCCCTGATCATAGAAAAACGTGCGCGTGCCGCTCTGGTAATTGACGGTGCCGCCGACAAAGCCCTGCACGGTCGCGCCCAACGGAAATTCGTAATGAATGTCACCATAGGCCTGCCAGGGCGGCGAGGCCGGGAATGGCTCGCCTTTGAAATTGACCGGAGTCGAGGAGAATGGATCGAAGTTGAAATAATCGCCTTTCACCTTGCTCTTGGCATAGCTGACCCCAGACGAGATCGTCAGTCCGTCAACCGGCGTCGCCGAACCGGACAGTTCAAAGCCGATCACTTCCGATTTCGGCACATTGACCAGCGCCGGCAGCGGCCCGAACACCAGATCATTGAGGCTGCCAAGGATCTGCTTGTCCTTGTAATCATAATAAAAAACCGCGCCATTCAATTGCAGGCGATGGTCCGCCAGCATGGCCTTGAAGCCGGCTTCATAGGCCAGCAGACGCTCCTGCACGGCCGGCACCAATTGCACCGCCGTGGCCGTTGCAACCGTCGGGAAGCTGCCAGCCTTATAGCCCTGGCTGACATTCACATAGACGAGGCTGTCGGGCGCAATCTTCCAGTCCAGCCCGACCCGGAACGAGATATTGTCCTCGCTGAAATCGCGTGTCCAGCCCGGCTGCTGCGGGTGGAAATCCGGCGCGAAGCCGACGGCACCACAGCCGCCCGGCCCGGGATTGATGCCCGGCCCTTCGCCATTATTGAATTGTTCCTCGGTGATATAGCCGTTTATGAATGCCAGCAGATTCTGGATGATCTGCGAAGCCGCCGCCCAGCCACCGTCGCCGGCATCATAGGAACAGCCGAGGTAGTTCTTGTCGACCTTGGTGTAACGGATGCCGGCATGCGCGCTCAGCTGCTCTGTGATCGGATATTCGACATTGGCAAAAGCGGCATAAGTCTTGGTGGTCTGGCGGTTCTGCGGATTGGAAATCGGCTGCAACACCCCCAGGGTCGGCGAAGACGAGGAATTGCCATAGGCCTGCACGAAGCTGTCGAAAGTCTTGTCGCGCTCGAAATTGCCGCCGATGATCCAGTTGCCCTTGCCGGCAAAATCGCCCGACAGCCGCAGTTCCTGAAAGATGGTGTCGATATAGCCCATCTGCTGCGATTCATATTGCTGATAGATCATGCCGTCGCCTTCGACCGGCTGATCCCGATCATAGCGCTCATAGGCCGTCAACGACGTCAGCGTGGCACTGTCCGACAAATCATATTCCATCCGCAACGACACCGAATAGAATGTATTGTCGCGCGCAAGGCCGGTGCAATTGATGGCGTGCACCGGGCGCGGCGGATCAAAGCCAAAGGGCGGCGGCGTTTCGTTATAGGGTTCGTTCAGAGGCGAATCGTTGATGCAGACACTGCGATCGGCGGCGCGATTGTCGTGCGGCGCCAGCGGATAGGTGACCACCCTGGGGTCGGTGCCATTCACCGGATTGCGAATGACAACGCCAAAGAATTGCGGCACCTGGGTATCGCTCTTGTCGATCCAGCCATTCAAGTTGAGGCTGGCGCGAAAATCGTCGCTCGGCTCCCAGTCGAGCAGAATGCGGCCGATGGTCAGATTGCGCTGCCCCGAGGTCAGCGGCACGGTATAGCCCTTCTGCCAGTCGCTCATCGACTG
>CAZIAA010000284.1:0-2667 GCA_964537365.1 uncultured Sandaracinobacter sp. | reverse complement strand
CGGGTGATGAAGATCGGCAGTGCCGAATATCCCGAAGGCACGGAAATCACGCTGGATGGCGCCAGCGGTGAAGTGATGCTGGGCCGGGTGGCGACGGTCGAGCCGGAACTGTCCGGCGATTTCGCCCGGCTGATGCAATGGGCGGATGCGCGCCGGCGTATGAAAGTGCGCGCCAATGCCGAAACCCCCGACGACTGCCAGACCGCGGATCGTTTCGGCGCCGAAGGCATCGGCCTGGCGCGTACCGAACATATGTTTTTCGGGCCGCAGCGAGTGGTGCACATGCGGGCGATGATTCTGGCGACCGACGAAGCCGGGCGGCGCGCGGCGCTGGCAAAACTGCTGCCGTTGCAGCGCGCCGATTTCGTCGACATATTCCGCATTATGGCGGGGCGGCCGGTGACGGTGCGCCTGCTCGATCCGCCGCTGCATGAATTCCTGCCCAAGCGCGAAGCCGAAGTGGCGGAAGTGGCCGAGGCCACCGGCCTGTCGGTGGTGGCGATTCGCCGCCGCGTCAATGAACTGCATGAAGCCAATCCGATGCTGGGGCATCGCGGCTGCCGGCTGCTGATCAGCTATCCGGAAATCGTCGAAATGCAGGTGCGCGCCATCCTGGAAGCGGCACTGGCGAGCGGTTCCGAGATCGAGCCGGAAATCATGGTGCCTCTGGTTGGCACCGCGCGCGAACTGGAACTGGTGCGGGAAGTGATCGACAGCACGGCCAAAGCCGTGTTCGACGCCGCCGGCCGCAGCCTGACCTGCCATATCGGCACCATGATCGAACTGCCGCGCGCGGCTTTGCGCGCCGGTGACATCGCCGCGCATGCGGAATTCTTCAGCTTTGGCACCAATGACCTGACGCAGACGACATTGGGCGTCAGCCGCGACGATGCCGGCGGCTTTCTCAGCCAGTATGTCGACAAGGGCATTTATCCGCGCGACCCGTTCGTCAGCCTCGACACCGAAGGTGTGGGGGAACTGGTGCGGATCGGCGCGGAACGCGGCCGCGCCGCCCGCGCGCATCTGAAGCTTGGCATTTGCGGCGAACATGGCGGCGACCCGGCCACCATTGCGTTCTGCGACACGCTGGGGCTGGATTATGTCAGCTGCTCGCCCTGGCGGGTGCCGATTGCGCGGCTGGCGGCTGCGCAGGCGGCGCTGCACGGGGCGGAAGGCAGTGCCTGATTCGCTCCACGGCGTTCGCGTCCTAGATCTGTCGCGCGTGCTGGCAGGACCTTATGCCGCGCAGATGCTGGGCGATCTGGGCGCCGATGTCATCAAGGTGGAGCGGCCCGGCAAGGGCGACGACACCCGCCATTGGGGGCCGCCTTGGGCACAAGCGCAAGATGGCCGGCGCGCCGGCGCCAGCTATTTCCATTCCTGCAACCGCAACAAGCGCAGCCTGACGCTGGATTTCCGGAAGGCGCGCGGCCGCGCGGTGCTGCAGCGGCTGTTCGCCTGGGCGGATATCGTCATCGAGAATTACAAGCTGGGCGATCTGGAACGCTTCGGCCTCGATCACGCCAGCGTCCGCCGCCGGCACCCGCAATTGATCTGGTGTTCGATCACTGGCTTTGGCCATAGCGGGCCGGAAGCGCAGCGTTCCGGCTATGACATGATCGCCGAAGCGGAATCCGGTCTGATGGACATTACCGGCGCCGACGACGGGCCGCCAATGAAAGTGGGGGTGGCGGTCGCCGACCTCACTACCGGCATGATGTCGGTGACGGCGATTCTTGCGGCATTGCACCACCGCGGGAACGGCAATCCGGGCCAGCATATCGACATGGCGCTGTTCGACAGCACATTGGGCTGGCTGGCCAATCAGGCGAGCGGCTGGCTGGTCGGCGGGGTCGAACCCGTGCGTCTGGGCAATCAGCACCCGTCCGTCGTTCCGCAACAGGATTTTGCCACGGCAACGCAACCAATCGTGCTGGCGGTCGCCAATGACCGGCAATTCGCCCTGCTGGCGGAAGCGCTGGGGCAGGCGCAATGGGCGAGCGATCCGGATTTTGCCACTTCGGCGGCGCGGGCGGAAAATCGGGCAAGGCTGGTGCCGCAGATTGCAGCGCTGTTGCAGACGCAGCCGGCCGACCATTGGCTGGCGCTGTTTGCAGCGCGGCAGATCCCGGCCGGGCGCATTGCCAGCGTGCGGCAGGCGCTGGAAAGCCCGCAGGCGCGGGCGCATAATCTGGTGGTAGAACAGCCGCATGCCGAATTGGGCATGGTGCGCACCGTTGCGCAGCCGCTGGCATTGGCGACGACCCCGCCCAGCTATCGTCTGCCGCCGCCGCTGCTGGGCGAACACAGCCGCGCCATTCTGGAGGAACTTGGCCTCGCCCCGGCGGAAATCACCGAATTATTTGCGGCCGGGGTCAGCAGCGCTGCATGAACCCGCATTTCCAGCTGCCGGACGCGGCTCGTATCGGCGAACAGCACATGCCGGATGGCGCCCGCATCCGCACCTTGCTGTGGCCCCGGGAAAATGCACGCGCCAATCTGCTGGTATTGACCGGGCGGGCGGATTTTCTGGAAAAATGGGCCGATGCCATTGCCGAACTGCACGAGGCCGGTTTTGCCATCGCCAGTTTCGACTGGCGCGGGCAGGGCGGTTCGACCCGGCTGAGCGACAATGGCGCCGGCCATATCGACAGTTTCGACAGCTGG
>CAZIAA010000283.1:0-2672 GCA_964537365.1 uncultured Sandaracinobacter sp. | reverse complement strand
GGCCCGGGCGATTATCGCCCTGCGTTTGCCGCCATTGTCCACGCTTTGATCCTGTAAATTTGCGTCTGAACTTGCTTCGGTATCTGTGACAGATGGAAGCGTCCTGTCCGGGTGTCGATCATGCCGGCAGCAGGCTATTAACAGCATGAAAAACAACACATTCCTGGTCAGGGAGTGATAACTAAATTACAAAAAACATCCACATTCATATGTTTGGCTACAATAGTGTGTTGACACTCCTGCCACTTGAACATAGCGTCGCGCCGAGCCTGAGGAATAACTGGGCCATGCGGGCCATATGAGCCATACAAAGGGGATAATGAATTGCGTATCAAGCAGACCTCGAACTGCGCATTGTGGGTTGTTGCCGCGTGCCTCGCGGCACAGACGGCCCCGACGATAGCGCAGACCGCCGATGACCAGGGCACCGCCACTGGTTTTGGTGATATTGTCGTCACTGCGCAAAAGCGTTCGCAGCTGCTGAGCGATGTCGGCATGTCGATCACTGCGCAGACCGGCGAAAGCCTGCAGACGCTTGGCATTGCCAACGCAGGAGAACTGACGAAGGTCGTGCCTGGCCTGGTCGTCACGCCACAAGCTTCGGGCAACCCGGTCTACACATTGCGCGGCATCGGCTTCTACGATTCCGGCATGGCGGCGCCGCCGGCGGTTTCGCTTTATATCGATGAAGTGCCGCTTGCCTTTCCGCTATACGCCGAAGGCACTGCCTTTGACCTCGAGCGCGTCGAAGTGCTGAAGGGTCCGCAGGGCACGCTGTTTGGACAGAATTCCACGGGCGGCGCCATCAACTTCATTGCCGCCAAGCCCACCGACACGCTGGAGACCGGCGCGCTCCTGAGCTGGTCGCGCTTCAACCTGGTTGAGGGCGAGGCGTTCATCAGTGGCCCGATTTCCGACACGCTGAAGGCGCGTCTGGCGGTGCGTGGCGAATCCGGTGGCTCCTGGCAGTACAGCGTCAGCCGTCCCGACGACACCAATGGCGCCAAGGCGAAGGTGGCGGGGCGTCTTCTGCTGGACTGGGATCCGTCCGAGACAGTGCGTTTCCGCGTCAATCTGAACGGCTATTCCGACAAGGGCGATATTGCAGCGCCGCAGTTCATAAAGTCGGTGGTGCTGCCGACCAGCATGGCGCCGCAATGGCTCAATGATTTCATCAACAATTATGAGCCGATCCCGGACGATGCCCGCAAGGCCGAATGGTGGTCCGGGCGTGCCCTGAAGAAGGACATGCGCTTCCTGCAGGCCGCCCTGCGTGCCGAAGTGGATCTGAGCGACCAGATCATGCTCACTTCGATCACCTCCTATCAGGACTTCGATATCAACAATATCCAGGAAATGGCCGGCCTGCCGATCAACAATCAGGGCACCGGCTATATCGGCGGCAACAAGTCCTTCAATCAGGAACTGCGTCTGTCGGGTGACACCGGCCGGCTGAACTGGCTGGTTGGCGCCAGCTATGAGTGGCTTGATTCGAACACCCGCTGGGACATGACCCTCCCCGAACTGACGGTGTCCTGGGTGTTTCCGCCCGAGCTGGGTCTGCCGAGCCTGCGCCATGTGGAAGCGCATGTGCACCAGAAGCACAAGACCTATGCGGCCTTTGCCAATGTCGAGTATAACATCACGGACGCGCTGAGCTTCCAGGCGGGTCTTCGCTACACCAAGGCCGACCGCAGCGCACTCAGCTGCGACCGTGACATTGCCGTGGACGAGAACGGCAACCCCACCAACGAGACCGGCATCAACTTCACCTATCTGCAGGGCGTGCTGATGTCGGCTTTTGGGATTCCGGGGGATCCGGTCCCGATCGGGCCGGGCCAGTGCTACGCGCTTGGCGAGCTTGAGAATGATTTTGCCCCGGACCTCGATGGTACGCCGGGCACGCTCAACCAGGACAATTGGTCCTGGAGCGCTGGTCTCACTTATAAATTCGATACCGGCCCGCTGCTCTATGCCAACTACAAGCGCGGCTACAAGGCGGGGGCGTTCATCACCACGACGCCGTCGGTGACCTCGCAATGGACGCCGATCACGCAGGAGCGGGTGGATGCCTATGAAGCCGGCTTCAAGGCGCCGCTGGCGAATGGCCGTATTCAGCTGAGCGGTGCCGGCTTCTACTACAACTACAAGGACAAGCAGACGGGTGGCCGGATATGGGACCCGATATTCAACCTGATGTCGCGGCTGATCAATGTGCCGAAGTCGCGGGTCTGGGGTATCGAGGGCGAAGTGCAGGCCAATCCGATCGACGGGCTGGTGCTCAGTGCTTCGGGGCTCTATCTGAAGAGCAAGATCACTGGCGATTTCTTCACCTACAGCCAGTCGGGCATCTATGACAATTTTGCTGGTTCGCCACTGCCTTATGCACCGAACTGGACGGCCAATTTCGATGCGCAATATGAAGGCGCTCTCAATGAGAATCTGAACGCGTTCGTGGGCGGACACTTCAGCTATCAGGGCAAGACCTACACCACGTTCCACACCTCGTTTGCGCCGTCCGACGACTTTGCCATCAAGAGCTATGGCCTGCTTGACCTGCGGGCCGGCATTGCCGACCCGGATGGATCATGGCGGTTGATGCTGTTCGCGCGCAACCTCACCAACAAATTCTATACCACGAGCTTTGTCCAGCTTTCCGACACACAGGTTCG
>CAZIAA010000282.1:0-2678 GCA_964537365.1 uncultured Sandaracinobacter sp. | reverse complement strand
GATTGTTGCGGATCTCATCGGCAATGTCTTTGGCCTGCAGATCGCTCGCCACCTTGCCTTCATCCAGCCCGGCGCGGCGCACGGCCTGTATCAGCCGCGCTTCGCTCAGCGCGCCCTGCCCGGAAAACACCTGCCGATAGAATTGCGCATAACGGCCCTGTTGCGCCGCCGACAGGCTGGCGCGGGCAAAGCGTTCGCTTTCGGGGCCAAGCACCGGCATGTCGCGATAGACCACCTTCAGCTTCGGATCGTCCTGCAGCAGCCGTTCGACATCGCCCGAGGATTGCCGGCAGAACGGACAGTTGAAATCGAAGAATTCGACCAGCACGACATCGCCATTTTCGGCGCCGGTCCAGGCGCCCTGGTAAGGCGTTTCGATGGCCGCGCGGTTATTGGCCAGCAGCTTGCTGACTTCCTTTTGCTGCAGCCGGTCGATCGCCTGCGGGATCAGTTCCGGATTGGCCAGAATCGTTTCCTTGACGATCGCCTCGATATTGGCCGGGCTGGTCTGTGGCTGCATCCAGCCGGCAAAACGGGTGAGGGCAAGGGTTAACGCCATGCCGGCGGCAAAGGTGACGACAATTGCAACGGCGACACCGATGCTCAGATCCAGCACCCACCAGCGGCGAGGCCGGGGGCGTTCCGGCATGGCTTGCGGCGCGGACGTGCCGCTGGTTTCGGGTTCGGAAGTCAAATCAGCGCTCATCCTTGCGATTCTTGCGGGCGTCGGCGACGCGGTTGCGCGAAACCTGCATCAGATCCTGCGCCCGCATCCATTCCGGCGTGCCCTGCGGCAAGCCGCGCGCTGCCACCATCGCTGCATTCAATGCCCCGCGCGGATCATCCCGGGACATGGTCAGCCGCTCGGCGGTCGCCAGCGCCAGCCGCGGCTTGTCGCCCTTGCGGGCATAGATGGTTTCCAGCTGCATCCAGGCAAAGGGATTGTCTTCGTCGCGGCGGACAGCATCGCGCAATACGGTTTCGGCTTCGTCAAACACCGCCGGGTCGCCGCTGCGTTCGCCCGATTGCACCAGTGCATGGCCGAGCATGCTGGCAATCAGCGGATTGCCTCCGGTTGCGGCAACAGCCTGGCGCAAGGGCGGGATGGCGGCATCGACGCGCCCGGATTCGAGCAGAATCTGGCCCTGCATTTCCAGCACATAAGGATCGTTTGGCTCGGTCTGCAGCAGCGCGTCCAGCTCGGCGACGGCCTTGTCCGGCCGGGCTTCCTTGTGGAAGGCATAGGCGCGCGCCACCCGCGCCGGCGGGCTGGTGTCGGTCAGCGGATAGGCTTTCAGGGTGTCGGCCGGGTCGGACATATAGCCGATCAATTTGCCGCGAATGCGTTGATAACGCGCCTGCAATTCCGGGTCAGCGCCCTTGCCCCAGGCCGGTGACGCCTGCAGCACCGCCTGCAGCGCGGCAATGCGTTCGCCCGACAAGGGGTGGGTGCGGTTATAGGCATTGTCCTGCGGGATGGCGAGGCGGTATTCCTGCCCGCGCAGCTTCTCGAAGAACGTGATCATGCCGGTGCCGTCGATGCCGGCGCTATTCAGATAGCGCGCGCCGGCCTGATCGGCGCGGCTTTCCTGTTCGCGGCTGAACGCCAGAAATTTGCCCATCGCCGCCTGCTGCCCGGCCATCATACTGGCCATGCCGGCTTCGCCCGCGCCCGCCGCCATCAGCGCCGCGCCCAGCACCAGCGACAGCAGGGTGATGTTGGTGGCCGGGCCGGCGCCTTCGTCGAAGCGCACGGCATGGCCGCCGGCGACATGCCCCAGTTCATGCGCCAGCACGCCCTGCAACTGGCGCACGTCATCGGCGGCGATGATCAGCCCGGAATAGAAATAGACGCTCTGCCCCAGAGTTGCGAAGGCGTTGATCTGGCTGGAGCCGACAATGCCGATATGGACGGCGCGCGGGTCCAGCCCGGCGGCCTTCATGATGGGTGCGCCGATGTCCGACAGGAATTGCTCTGTTTCCGCATCGCGCAGCAAGGCCTGTGCGCGCGCCGGCGCGGCCCAGACCTGCACCAGCAGCAGCGCCAGCAGGGCCATGACCATGGTTGGAAAGCGAAGAAGGTTCATGTTTTCGGTGTCTGCTCTCGTCTGCGCAGATAATGCCACAGCCTTGCCGTTCAATGGCTCTCATGTCTAGGGTCCAAGCGAACCCGGAACGAGGCCATGATCGTTCTGGCAGGTCCGCTGGCAAGGCGCGCAGCGCAGTCGCGTAGCCAAGGCTACGCGCAAGCAAGCAACGCTGCCCAGCGGACCTGCCAGAACGCCCCTGCGGGCGGGCGGCTTTTGCGCTCAGGCCGCGTCACGCGTCGGTCACGATGCACAGAGCATCGCCTCCTCCTTGTTCCTTGCCTGATCGCAAAATCCGCTCCGTCATGACCTTGTTCCGGGTTCGCTTGGACCCTAAGAGGAACGACTTTGCCATGGCCTGAACGGGCGTCGATTGCGGGGTTGTTCATGAAGCTGATTGCCGGGAACTGGAAAATGCATGGCCTGCAAGCGGATGCTGCGCAATTACGGCAATTGCTGGATGCGGAAATTCCGCCGACGGTCGAACTGCTGCTGTGCCCGCCGGCAACGCTGATTGCGCAATTTGCCGATCTGGCGCGGGGGCACGGCGGGGACAGCCGTGTGGCGATTGGGGCGCAGGATTGCCATGCC
>CAZIAA010000281.1:725-2698 GCA_964537365.1 uncultured Sandaracinobacter sp. | reverse complement strand
GCCGCAAGCGCAAGCTTCTGGAAAAGCAGAAGGAAGGCAAGAAGCGCATGCGCCAATATGGCAATGTCGACATTCCGCAGGAAGCCTTTATCGCTGCCCTCAAGATGGGGGATGACTGACCGCCCCGCTTCGTGCGAGACTGCACGCACCAGAGGAGACAGGCGCATGGCGAAGCAGGAATCAGGCCGGGTGGCCGGCAAAGTAGAGCTGGTGACGGGAGCGGCCAAAGGCCTTGGCCTAGAGGCCGCCCGACGTCTCGCGACAGAAGGCGCCGCCGTGCTGCTGACCGATCTCGATTCCGAAGGCATTGATGCAGCGACGCTCGAAATCCGGCAGGATGGCGGCAGGGCCCAGTGGATTCGCCATGATGTCAGCCGCGAAGCCGACTGGCAGGCGGCGGTACAGGCGGCACAGAGCCATTTCGGCGCGCTGCATGTGCTGGTCAACAATGCCGGAATTGCGCAAAGTGAACAGCCGATCTTCGACACCAGTCTGGCGGACTGGCGACGGATTCTGGCGATCAACCTCGATGGCGTGTTTCTCGGCCTGCACCATGCCGGGCCGCTGATCGCGCAATCGGGCGGCGGTTCGGTCATCAACCTGTCGTCGGTGCTGGGCAAGGTCGGCGCGCCCAACGCCAGCGGCTATTGTGCGTCCAAGGGCGGCGTCGCCCTGCTCAGCAAGGCGGCAGCGCTGGAATGGGCGGAACTGGGCATCCGGGTCAACAGCGTCCACCCCGGCTTCATCGAAACGCCGATGACGACGGAAATCTTCCACCAGCTGCCCGACGGCAATATCAAGCGCGGCGAAGTCATCGCCGCACATGCCCTGAGCCGGCTGGGCCGGGCGCGCGAAGTGGCGGATGCAATTCTGTTTCTCGCATCCGATGAATCGAGCTTCATGACCGGCAGTGAACTGGTGGTGGATGGCGGTTACACCGCGCATTAGCAGCGCAGGGGCAACCTGCCTGCCGATCGCCACGCAGCCCCGCCATTACGACTGTGACGGGGCCACTTTTGTTTTAAGGTACCCCGAGATCGCATCAAGCGACCCCGGGGCCTCTTCCGACCCTGTGGAAGAGCTGGCTGGCCCATGTCCCGTCCTGCAGGCTGCATTCCCTGTTGCGGACATGGGCAATGACCCAAATAACGCAGCAAGATCCGTGCCAGTTTTTCCCAACGGATAATCCATTGAGACATGGGCGAATATTGCAAACTGTGGGCAAATATCAGGGCCGACTTGTAAAATCTGCCGACAATCACCGGCCGTAATCTGGTAAATTGCCGTTCAGACCGCTTCGGCCCGGCCGGCATCGCGCAAACGTAAGAACCTCAGCCACAGCGCAATTGCCGACAACAGGCTCGCCGCCAGCACGGCCCAGACGATTCCATTCAGGCCGCCGCCCCGATGCACCCCAAGCCACCAGCCCAGCGGCAGCATCACCAGCAGATAAGACACCAAATGCATGCCGGTCGCCCACCACACATCGCCGCGCGCGCGCAGGGCATTGGCTGAAATCGTCTGCGCGCCATCCGCCATGAAACACAGGCAGGTGATTGCCAGCGCCGCCGCCGTCGGCGCCAGCAGCAGAGGATCATCGGTATAGACGCGCACGACCCAGTCTCCGGCGAGGAAAACCGCCAGCGACAATAACCCCAGTAAGACCATGGCAATGGTCTGCCCCATGCGAAAAGCGCGCCGAACCCCGTCCAGATCATCGGCCCCGACCGCGCGCGAAACCAGAACCGCCGTTGCCGCCGCGATTCCCATCGGCACCATGAACACCACGGCAATGATGTTGAGCAGAATGGCCCAGCCGGCCACCACCAGCACGCCCAATTGCGCTGCAACGAAATTCATTCCGGAATAGGCGCCGGTTTCAATCGCCCACGACAGGCCGGTGGCATAGCCCATGCGCCGCTGTTCGCCGGCCTCGGCCGGATCGGGTCGCGCCGGCGTGAACACGCCCCGCC
>CAZIAA010000281.1:0-715 GCA_964537365.1 uncultured Sandaracinobacter sp. | reverse complement strand
CCAGACATAGATCAGCAGCACCGGCAGCAGAAAACTGCGCGCAACAAACGTCACCCAGCCGGCACCGACCGCGCCATCGACCGGCAGCGGCGAATGCCCCGGCACCACCCACAGCGCCAGCGCCAGATTGAGCGCATTCGCCAGCCACATGGCGATCATCGGCACTTGCTGACGGCCCACGGCTTCGAGCCAGAACCACAGCGCGTCCGCCACCAGATAGGGTGTGAGGCCGAGCGCGAACACCACCAGTGCAGCACTTGCGCCCGCCGCCAGATCCGCGTCCAGCCCCAGATGCTGCATCGCCAGCGGCCCCAACAGCATCAACGTCAGGGTCGATGCAATACCGATCCACAAGGCATAGCCGATGCCCCGGCGCAGCACCGCGCCGACACGCTCGGGCCGGCCGGCGCCCATATGCCGCGCGGCCATCACCTGCACCCCGAACAGCAGGCCGATTCCAGCAACCAGCACGATCGTCGTCGGCGCCCAGCCGAGTGCATGATAGCCCAGCTCAACCGAGGAATAATGCCCGACGACAATGGCGTCCGTCAGCCCCATCCCCATGATGCCGAGGCGCGACATGATATTCGGCCCGGCCAGCCGCAGCAGCTCGGCATAATGGCCAGCCTGCGTCCGATCCGGCGCCTGCCGCCTGTCTTGCGGTTGTTCCGTGTCGCGCTGCATGGCCGCAGCGCCATAGCGGCGCGGGCGCGGT
>CAZIAA010000280.1:0-2700 GCA_964537365.1 uncultured Sandaracinobacter sp. | reverse complement strand
TGCCGCCGGCAGCTGGCTGACCGGGCAGGTCGGCGGGCTGTTCTCCACGCTGGACACGACGCAATTCTGGTTGCTGCACGCCGGCTTTGCCGTGGCCGGCGGGCTGGGATTTCTGCTGTTCCGCCTGAGCGGTGCCACCCCGATGCCGGCCCCTGCCCTGACCCCCGCCAAACACGCCCCAACAGTGCCTTGATTTGACGCGCTTTTTCGCAGTTGTTACAAATTCCCTCTGAAGCCACAGCTCAAGAGAGGGGGCAGACATGCATTATTTCGGTTCCGGATTCGCTGACCAGATCCTGATCTGGGGGCCGCGAATCATTGCGGCCATCGTCATTCTGATCATCGCGCATTTCTTCGCCAAGGCTGTGAAATGGTTTCTCGCCCGCGCCACCGATCGCGTGCCGGCATTGCAGAAACAGGCCGCCGCCCAGCCCGGTGAAACGCTGGGCCAGCAGATCGGCACATTGGGCTACTGGCTGGTCTGGCTGGTCGGGTTGATCGTGGCACTGCAACCCCTTGGTCTCGCCGAAGCGCTGTCGCCGGTGCGGCTGCTGGCGGATGAAGCATTTGGCTATCTGCCGCGCATCTTTGCCGCCGGCATTATTTTCATCGTCGGGCTGCTGATTGCGCGCATCACCCGCAACATTGTCGAAACCGCCCTGAACGCTGCCGATTTCGATGGCTGGCTGCGCCGCAGCGGCGTCGGCATCGCGACATCGGACACCAGTGCCACTGATGTCGGCCCACGCCGCACCACCGCCAGCCGCGCCATTGGCGTGGTGGTCTTTGCCCTCGTCATCATCCCGGTTGCCATTGCGGCATTGCAGGTGCTGGGCATTTCCGCGATTTCGGATCCGTCCGTTGTCGTGCTGCAGACGGTTCTGGTCGCCATTCCGCGCGTGCTGGCGGCCGCCATCGTACTGGCCATTGCCTGGTTCATCGGCCGCTGGGTGCGCGGATTGGTGGAAGACATCCTGCCGTCGCTGGGCTTTGACCGCGCGCTCACCAGCGTTGGCGGCTTCACCCCCAGCACCAAACCATCGCGCGTCGTTGGCGCCATCGTCATCACTGCAATCATGCTGTTTGCAGCCATTGAAGCAACGCGACTGCTGGCCTTCGATGCCGTGTCGCTGATGCTGGTGCAGGTCATCGACCTCGGCGGCCGGGTGGTGTTCGGCAGTGCCATCATCGTCATTGGCGTGATCATGGCCCGTATCGTTACCGGCATCGTTGGCGATTCCGTCGGCGAAAGCGGCCTGCCATCCATCCTCAAATACGCCATCATTGCGCTGGCGGTGGCAATCGGCCTGCGCTTCATGGGTCTCGCCAATGAAATCGTCAATCTGGCCTTTGGTCTCATTCTGGGCTCGGCCGCGGTTGCAGCCGCCCTCGCCTTTGGCCTCGGCGGCCGCGAAACCGCGCACAAACTGCTGGAGAGCTGGCGCCGCAAGCAGCATGGCGACGACCCGCAATAAGCAGCCACATGCCATCGCCCGGCCGGCGCTCCGGCCGGGCGTTCAGATTGTGCTTGCGGTGCAGTCCCGGCACAGACTAGGGGATTTCGCATGCGCGCCGATGCCGAACATCTTGTCGATCAGATCCAGCAGGCAATCGACCTGCTGAGGAGGTTTCTTTGACTGGGATCGTGCCCTTCAACGCCTCGATGAACTGAACCACCGCGCCGAGGACCCCGCGCTCTGGAACGACGCTGAAGCCGCGCGCGTGCTGATGCGCGAACGCGGCCAGCTGGAACAGTCGGTGACCGCCACGCGGCGGATGGAATCCGATCTCGCCAATACCGTCGAACTGATCGAACTGGCCGAGGCCGAAGGGGATGAAGCCCTCGCCGAAGAAGGCGTCGAGGAACTGCGCCGGCTGGCGGAGCGGGCCGAAACCGACAAGGTGGAAGCGCTGCTGTCGGGCGAAGCCGACGGTCTCAACTGCTTCATCGAAATCAATTCCGGCGCCGGCGGCACCGAAAGCCAGGACTGGGCGGAAATGCTGCAGCGCATGTACATGCGCTGGGGCGAAAGGCGCGGCTTCAAGGTGGAACTGATCGACTATCATGCCGGCGAACAGGCCGGAATAAAATCCGCCACCATGCTGCTGAAAGGCGAAGGCGCCTATGGCTGGGCGCATACCGAAAGCGGAATCCACCGGCTGGTGCGCATCAGCCCCTATGATTCCTCGGCCCGCCGCCACACCAGTTTTGCCAGTGTGTGGGTGTATCCGGAAATCGACGATTCCATTGAAATCGAAATCAACGAAGCCGATTGCCGCATCGACACCTATCGCGCCTCGGGCGCTGGCGGCCAGCACGTCAACAAGACTGATTCCGCCATTCGAATCACCCATTTGCCGACTGGAATCGTGGTCGCCTGCCAGACCGAACGTTCCCAGCACAAGAACCGCGCCACGGCGTGGAAAATGCTGCGCGCGCGGCTGTACGAAGCGGAATTGCAGAAACGCGAAGCCGAAGCCCAGGCCGTCGCCGACAACAAGTCCGATATCGGCTGGGGCCATCAGATCCGTTCCTATGTGCTGCAACCCTATCAGCTGGTGAAGGACCTGCGCACTGGCGTCACCAGCACTTCGCCGCAGGATGTGCTCGATGGCGAACTGGACCCGTTCATGGCGGCGGCATTGTCGCAGCGCGTGACTGGCGAAAAGCTCGATGTCGCCGATGTCGACTGAACCCCC
>CAZIAA010000279.1:0-2724 GCA_964537365.1 uncultured Sandaracinobacter sp. | reverse complement strand
GACGAGACAGAAAGGACGAGCCATGCAAGGCCGGGAGATGAGAGGTGCGGAGATCCTGGTGCAGGCGCTCATCGACCTCGGTGTCGACACCGTGTTCGGTTATCCGGGCGGCGCCGTGCTCCCCGTCTATGATGTGCTGTTCAGCAGCAACCGCATCCGGCATTATCTGGTCCGTCACGAAGCCGGCGCCGTGCACGCCGCCGAAGGCTATGCCCGTTCGACCGGCAAGCCGGGCGTGGTGCTGGTCACATCCGGCCCCGGCGCCACCAACTGCGTCACCGGCATTGCCGACGCGATGATGGATTCGATTCCGATCGTGGTCATCACCGGCCAGGTGCCAACGCATCTGATCGGCACCGACGCCTTTCAGGAATCCGACACCGTCGGCATCACCCGTCATTGTTCCAAGCACAATTATCTGGTGAAGGAAACCGAGCGCCTCGGGCCGATCATCCACGAAGCCTTTCACATTGCGACCACCGGCCGCCCCGGCCCGGTGGTGATCGACGTGCCCAAGGATGTGCAGGTGCAGTCCGCGGTTTACCAGAAACCCGACCGCATCGAGCACCGCACCTATCGCCCGCGGGTGAAGGGCGATCTGTCCAGCATCAAGGCCGCTGTCGGCATGCTGGCGAAAGCGCAGCGGCCGCTGCTCTATATTGGCGGCGGAATCATCAATTCCGGCCCCGGCGCATCGACGCTGTTGCGTGATTTCGCGCATCTGCTGAAAGCGCCGGTGACCTCGACTCTGATGGGACTGGGCGCCTTTCCGCATGACGACCCGCAGTTTCTCGGCCTTGTCGGCATGCACGGCAGCTATGAATCGAACATGGCGATGAACCAGTGCGACGTCATGCTGGCGCTGGGCGTGCGCTTTGACGACCGGGTGACCGGTCGGCTCGATGGCTTCAGCCCGAAATCGAAGAAGATCCATGTCGATATCGACCCATCCAGCTTCAACAAGACCGTGCGTGTCGACCTCTGCATCGAAGGCGACGCCGGTCATGTCATCGAGGATATGGCCAAGCTGTGGCGCGCGCGCGGCGGCAAGGCGCCGCGCCAGGACGAATGGTGGGCGCGGATCAATGGCTGGCGCGCGCGCGACAGCCTCGCCTATGAACAGAAGGGCGAACCGATCCAGCCACAGCATGCCATCCGCCGGCTGTGGGAAGCAACGCATGCACGCCATCCGATCATCACCACCGAAGTCGGCCAGCACCAGATGTGGGCGGCGCAGCATTTCGGCTTCGACCGCCCCAACCGCTGGCTCACCAGCGGCGGTCTCGGCACCATGGGCTATGGCCTGCCGGCCGCCATCGGCGCCCAGGTCGGCAATCCGGATGCGCTTGTGATCGACATTGCCGGCGAAGCCTCGATCCAGATGAACATTCAGGAGATGGCGACTGCGGCGCAATATCGCCTGCCGGTCAAGATATTCATATTGAACAATGAATATATGGGCATGATCCGGCAATGGCAGGAACTGATCTATGGCGGGCGCTATTCCGAAAGCTATTCCGAAAGCCTGCCGGATTTCGTCAAGCTGGCGGAAAGCTATCACTGGAAGGGAATCCGCATCACCAAGGCAAGCGATCTCGATGCCGGCATTGCCGACATGCTGGCCTATGACGGACCGGTGCTGGTCGATTGCGCCGTGGTGCCGCAGGCCAATTGTTTCCCGATGATTCCGTCGGGCGCGGTGCACACCGAAATGCTGCTTGGTTCCGACCAGATCGAAGGCTCGATGGACAGCAGCGCCGAGGCGCTGGTCTGATGGCCCAGGCTCCGACCCCCGCACCGGAAACGCCGGTGCCGCACACGCTGTCGATCGTCGTCGACAATGAATCGGGCGTGCTCGCCCGCATCGTCGGGCTGTTTTCGGCGCGCGGCTATAATATCGAAAGCCTGACCGTCGCCGATGTGTCGAAGGACCATGCCATCAGCCGCATCACCATCGTGACCAAGGGCACGGCGCTGGTGATCGACCAGATCATGGCGCAGCTCGATCGTCTGGTGCCCGTGCACAGCATCACCGACCTGACGGAATCGGGGCCGCATGTCGAACGCGAACTGGCCCTCGTCAAAGTGGCCGGGCGCGGTGAAAAGCGGGTGGAAGCCCTGCGCCTCGCCGATATCTTCCGCGCGCGCCCGGTCGACACCACCACCGAAAGCTTCGTCTTCGAAGTCTCCGGTTCGACTTCCAAGGTCGACCAGTTCATCACTCTGATGCACGAAGTCGGTCTGGTGGAAGTGGCGCGTGGCGGTGTCGTCGCCCTGTCCAGAGGGGCGAACGTCGAATAACCCCGCCCGGCCAGATACCGGCGTCGGATATTGCGAAAATCATTCACTCGAAATCCTCTTGCAACCAAAGGAACGGAAATATGCGCGTTTACTATGATTCCGATGCCGATCTGGCGCTCATCAAGGCCCGCAAGGTGGCCGTGCTCGGCTATGGCAGCCAGGGCCATGCGCACGCACAGAATCTGCGCGATTCGGGCGTTGCCGAAGTCGCCATTGCGCTGCGCCCCGGTTCCGCCAGCGCCGCCAAGGCCGAAGCCGCCGGCTTCAAGGTGCTGTCCAACGTGGACGCCGCGAAATGGGCGGATGTGGTGATGATTCTGGCGCCCGATGAAAATCAGGCGGCGATCTATGCCGATGATCTGGCCGCCAATCTGAAGCCGGGCTCGGCACTGGCCTTTGCCCATGGCCTCAACATTCACTTCG
>CAZIAA010000278.1:0-2731 GCA_964537365.1 uncultured Sandaracinobacter sp. | reverse complement strand
CATGCAGCGCATGCTGCACATCGGCCGAGCCCTGCCAGCGCGCTTCGCCGAAAAAGGTCAGGAAAATCAGCCGCCAGCTGTAGAGACTGGTGAGGAAAGCGGCAAAAATGCCGGCAAAAAACGCCACATGCCCGGCTTCCGTGTCCGATGCCCAGGCGGCGAATAGCGCGGCATCCTTGGAGAAATAGCCGGAAGTGTAATTGACGCCGGTGATCGACACAGTGCCGATGATCATGATCCAGAACGTCACCGGGATGAATTTGCGCAACGCCCCATAGTGGCGCATATCCTGTTCATGGTGCATGGCGGTAATGACCGAGCCGGCGCCCAAGAACAGCAACGCCTTGAAAAAAGCGTGGGTGAACAGGTGGAACATCGCCGCGCCATAGGCGCCGACACCGGCTGCGAAAAACATATAGCCCAGTTGCGAGCAGGTCGAATAGGCGATCACGCGCTTGATGTCGTTTTGCACAACGGCAATGGTCGCCGCCATCAGCGCGGTAAAGGCGCCGACATAGGTGACCACGGTCGATGCGATTTCGCTGGCCTCGTAAAGTGGCGACATGCGGCAAACCAGAAACACCCCCGCCGTCACCATGGTGGCGGCGTGAATGAGCGCCGACACCGGTGTCGGCCCTTCCATCGCGTCCGGCAACCAGACGTGCAACGGCACCTGCGCCGATTTCGCCATGGCGCCGACAAACAGCAGCAGCGCCGCCGTCGTCAATGCATCGACCTGATAGCCGAAGAATTCGAAGGTTGCCCCCTGCGCTTCGGGGATGCCGGCAAAAATGGCATCCAGGCTGACGCTGCGGAAAATGATGAACAGCGCGAAGATGCCCAGCATCATTCCGAAATCGCCGACGCGATTGACGACAAAGGATTTGATCCCGGCCGCCCAGGCGGATGGCTTTTCATACCAGAAGCCGATCAGCAGATAGGAAGCGAGCCCCACACCTTCCCAGCCGAAATACAGCTGCACCAGATTGTCGGCGGTGACCAGCGCCAGCATGGCGAATGTGAACAGCGACAGATAGGCGAAGAACCGCGGCTGGTCGGGATCTTCCGCCATATAGCCCCAGCTGTAGAGGTGAACGAGCGCCGACACCGTGGTCACCACCACCAGCATCACGCCAGTCAGCATGTCGACCTTCAGCGCCCAGTCCATCTGCAATTCGTCGCTGATCATCCATTGCGCGATGGTCACGTCATAGGCGGGCACGCCGGCCAGCAGGCCGCCGAACACCGCCCAGGACAGACCACAGACGATGAACAGCGTGCCGGTGGTAACGGTCTTGGCGGCGGTATTGCCGATCCTGCGGTTGCCGATGCCGGCAATCAGGAAGGCAAGAAGCGGAAGAAAGACAATGGCCTGAATCATGGGATCTGCAATCAGCCGTGCATCTGCCGGGCATCGTCGACGGCGATTGTCCCGCGGTTTCGGAAATAGGCAACGAGAATGGCAAGCCCGATGGCCGCTTCGGCCGCCGCCACCGTCAGCACGAACAGCGCAAACACCTGGCCGACCATGTCATTCAGGAACACCGAAAACGCAATCAGATTGATGTTGGCCGAAAGCAGGATCAGCTCTATCGACATCAGAATGACGATGATGTTCTTGCGATTGATGAAAATGCCGAGCACGCCCAGCGTGAATATGATGGCGCCTACGACCAGATAATGCCCGACACCGATCACTGCACGCCTCCATCCGTATCGACGCCGGCGCCAATGGCCGGGCGCGTGTTGATCAGCACATTCTTCTCGGAACGGCGGTTCTGCCGGGCGATATTCTGCCGCCGGACCCCCGGGCGATGGCGCAGAGACAGCACGATGGCGCCGATCATCGCCGTCAGCAGCACCATGCCGGCCAGCTCGAAGATATAGACATAGTCGGTATAAAGCAGCGTGCCCAGCGCCTGGGTATTGGACAGCCCGCTGTCGATGGCGGGCGCTGGTGCGCCGCGCGCTTCAAGCGTCAGATCGCCGAATTTCCAGAAAAACCCGACCGTCGCCAGTTCCAGCACCAGCACCAGCCCCAGCAGCAGCCCCAGCGGCAGATGCCGGGAAAAGCCTTCCCGCAATGCCACAAAGTCGACGTCCAGCATCATGACTACAAACAGGAACAGCACTGCGACCGCCCCGACATAGACGATCGCCAGGATGATGGCGAGAAACTCGGCGCCAATGACCAGAAACAGTCCGGACGCATTGAAAAATGCCAGAATAAGCCACAGCACCGAATGCACGGGATTGCGGGCCAGAATGACCATCAGCGCCGACAGCACCATGATGGCCGAAAACAGATAGAATATGGCGGCCTGAATCACCTGTGGCTCTGCCCCGTTTGAAAGTGGAACATGATTTCGGCTCTGCCCCTAGCGGTAGGGAGCGTCTGCTTCAAGGTTCGATGCGATGGCACGCTCCCAGCGCTCGCCATTGGCCAGCAGTTTGTCCTTGTCATAGAGCAATTCTTCGCGGGTTTCCGTCGAAAATTCGAAATTCGGGCCTTCGACAATTGCATCCACCGGGCAGGCTTCCTGGCAGAAACCGCAATAGATGCATTTGGTCATGTCGATGTCATAGCGCGTGGTGCGCCGCGATCCATCTTCGCGCGGTTCGGCGTCAATGGTGATCGCCTGCGCCGGGCAGACCGCTTCGCACAATTTGCAGGCAATGCAGCGTTCTTCGCCATTGGGATAGCGGCGCAGCGCATGTTCACCCCGAAAAC
>CAZIAA010000277.1:0-2741 GCA_964537365.1 uncultured Sandaracinobacter sp. | reverse complement strand
CGGCGGTGCGCGATCCGCCCATGCCATGTTCGACCAGCACGCTGATGGCATAGCACGGATTGTCGACCGGGGCGAAGGCAATGAACAGCGCATGGTCGCGGTATTTCCACGGCACGCCCGCGCCGCCGCGAAAACCCTTCGACAGACTGCGCACCTGCGCCGTGCCGGTCTTGCCGGCCATATGCACATCCGGAATGCCCAGCGCCGAACGGCGCGCGGTGCCGCCGGGCGCATTCACCACATCGTCCATGCCAAGGCGCACGATCTCCAGATTTTCTTCCGGAATGCCGAGCGACTGGAAAGGTGCGGGTGGCGGCCCCGCCAGCAGGCGCGGCACCACCATGCGGCCACTGGCCAGACGCGCCGCCATCACCGCCAGTTGCAGCGGATTCACATTCACATAGCCCTGCCCGATCGACATGTTCAGCGTATCGGCAACCAGCCAGTCCTGGCCGTAACGCTGCTGTTTCCAGGCGGGGTCGGGGATGATTCCGCTGCGCTGGGTGGGCATGGCCAGATCGAATTTCTGGTCGAAACCGAGCCGCCGCGCCATCTCGGCCACGGCGGCGCCGCCGACCTCGCGGGCGCGCTGGTAAAAATACACATTGCAACTGTTCCTGATGCCGCCGCGCATGTCGAGGCTGCCATGGCCGCGCCGCTGCCAGCAATGCCAGACACCGCGCCCGACGCGATAGCTGCCGGGGCAATAGACATGGTCGTGCGGGTCGATTCCGGCGGCCAGCGCCGCCAGCGCGGTCACCGGCTTGAAGGTGGAGCCGGGCACATACAGCCCCTGAATCGATTTGTTCAGCAGCGGGTGGCGGTCGCTGGCGTTCAATTCCTTCCACAGATCGGACGGAATGCGGTTGGAAAACACATTGGGATCATAGGCCGGCATCGACAGCAGGCATTTGATATCGCCATTGGTGACGTCGATGATGCACACCGAACAGCTTTCCGTGCCGACGCGGGCCGCGGCATAGGCCTGCAGTTCGCGGTCGATGGTCAGCTGCACGCTATGGCCGGGGGTATCCGGGCGGTTGTCCAGTTCGCGCACGACGCGGCCGCGCGCATTCACTTCCACCCGCCGCGCGCCGGGTTTGCCGCGCAGCCGCGCATCGCGGCTTTTCTCGATGCCGTCCTTGCCCAGACGGAAGGCCGGCAACAGATACAGCGGGTTGCGTTCCTCGGTATATTGTTCGGCGGTGGCGCGGCCGACATAGCCGGTGACATGGGCGAAGGCTTCGCCATCCGGGTAATTGCGCAAATAGCTGCGCACCGGCTGCAACCCATCAAGATCGGCGAGATCGAGGTTGATGGCGGCAAAGGCCTGCCAGCCGATGTCGCTGGCAACGATCAGGGGCGAGGACGGCGGCAGCCGGCCGGCTTCGTCATGGATGCGCTGGCGGTCTTCGGGCGTGATGGCGACATAGCGCGACAGCAGGCCGAGCACATGGTCGAGATCGTCGATCAGCGACGGCACCAGTTGCACCGAATAGGCCGGCCGGTTGGAAGCAATGGTCAGGCCATTGGCGTCGACGATCCAGCCGCGTCGTGGCGGCACCAGCTGCAAGGCCACGCGATTGTCTTCGGCCGCAAGGCGATAGCGGTCGGCGTCGCGCACCGACAGCCAGGCCATGCGCCCGATGAGCGCGCCGCCAATGCCGAGCTGGGCAGCACCCAGCAGCATGGCGCGGCGGCTAAACAGGCGATCGGGACGTTCGGCCATCGCTCAGCTTCCGAAATCGATCAGCCGGCTCTGGATATGCGCGGCAATGGCCGCCACCGCCGGATAGGCAAGAATGGTGGTGCCGGCCTGCGCCAGCAGCGGCCAGCCGGCCGCACTGCGGCCGGAAAACTGCAGGAATTCCCATTGCAGGAACATGGCGACAGCCACCAGCAGTGCCGCCAGCCCCCAGTCGACGGCAAAGCTGCGGCTGGCCTGCAGGCGCACGTCCAGCAGGCCGACGGCAATGGTCACGGCGGGGAAAATGACGGTCCAGATGCCGATCGGCAGACCAAACAGCAGATCAATGCACAGGCCCAGCAGCAGCATCGCCCAGGGCGGCGTCAGCCGGGGCTGTACGCTGGCCCAGAAGATCAGCAGCAGCAGGGCGAGTTGCGGCATGATTCCCCAGGCCAGCGGCACCGGCAGCAGCATCAGCACTGCTGCCAGCAGGATGGTGATGGCGGGCACGAAGCGCCGGGCGCTGCGCGCGGTGCGGTCCGGCGGGCTGTGGATGCGGCGCGTGTTCATGGCTGTGCCGCCGGCGCCGCCGCCGGGCTGACGCCGGGCTGATCCGCTTCGGGCACGGCCGGCGTGGTCGGCAGATATGCTGGCGGCTGCAACCAGGGCGCTTCGACGATGACCGGGCCAAGCCCGGTCGGATTGGCCAGCGGCCGCGCCCGGGGCGGGCTGGATTGCGCATCGATGATGACCGCCACAGGGATGCCCGGTGCGAACAGCCCGCCGTCACCGCTGGTCACCAGCTGGTCGCCACGGCGGATGCGGTCGGTGCCGGAGGCAATGTCGAACTGGAATTCCAGCAATGTGCCGCCAGTGCCGACGGCCAGCCCGGTCCAGCCGGTGCGCAGCACCTTCACCGGAATGCGGCTGTCGGCGTCGGTCAGCAGCAGCATGCGTGCGGCATTGCGGCCGACATCGGTGATGCGCCCGGCCAGCCCATCGGCGGCAATGACCGGCATGCGCGGCTGCACCCCGGCGCTGCGCCCGGCGCTGA
>CAZIAA010000276.1:0-2748 GCA_964537365.1 uncultured Sandaracinobacter sp. | reverse complement strand
CGCCGATTCACGCACCAGCACATCGACACCGGCCAGCCGCCACCAGTCTGCCAGCACGGCGAACTCTGCCACGCCGGGGTCTGCCGTGCTGAATTCCGTTGTCGCCATAACTGGCATTACGCTGCCTGAACCGCTAACGGGCGCATCCTGCTTCCTGCTGCTGCATATTTCCCCAGCCCTCTAACAGCCTTGTGCATTCCATCAGGCACTGGCACCGGTCAAGCCCTGTTGGCCTCATTTCGGGTTGAAATGCAGTCGCCGAACGGTGAATAGGAGATGACTGCGACAAAACTCTGACGCCAAAAAAGGTGAATGATAATGACGACGCGTGAAGCGATGCCCTATGATCTGGTGGTTGTGGGCGGCGGCCCGGCCGGCCTTGCCGCTGCAATCCGCGCCAAACAGGCGGCGGCCGAAAAGGATCTGGAACTGTCGGTCTGCATCATCGAAAAGGGTGCGGAAATCGGCGCCCATATCCTGTCAGGCGCTGTCATCGACCCGCGCGCGCTGGATGAACTGCTGCCGGACTGGCGCGAACAGGACTGCCCGCTGGCACGCGTGCCGGTCACCGAAAACCACCATTGGGTGCTGAGCAAGAACAAGAAATATGACTTCCCGCACATGCTGATGCCGGGGTTCATGCACAACAAGGGCACCTATACCGGCAGCCTCGGCAATCTCTGCCGCTGGCTTGCAACCCAGGCCGAAGAACTCGGAATCGAGATTTTCCCCGGCTTTGCCGGCGCCGAGATCCTCTACAATGACGATGGCTCGGTGAAAGGCGTCGCCACCGGCGATATGGGCGTGCTGCGCGATGGCACGCATGGCCCCAATTATCAGCCCGGAATCGAACTGCACGCCAAATACACATTTTTCGCCGAAGGCGTGCGCGGCCATCTCACCAAGCAGCTGTTCCAGCGCTTCGACCTGCGCGCCAATTGCCAGCCGCAGGTCTTTGGCATCGGCATCAAGGAATTGTGGGAAGTCGATCCCGACAAGCATGTGCCGGGCCGCGTCATCCACACCCAGGGCTGGCCGCTGACCGATGCCTGGGGCGGCGGCTTCCTCTACCATCAGGCCGACAATCAGGTGGCGCTGGGCTTTGTCGTCGCGCTGTCCTATCGCAACCCGCATCTGTCGCCATTCGATGAAATGCAGCGCTGGAAGCTGCACCCCGAAATCCGCAAGCTGCTGGAAGGCGGTCGGCGGATTTCCTATGGCGCGCGCGCCATCAATGAAGGCGGCTGGCAGGCCGTGCCGAAACTGGTGATGCCCGGCGCCGCGCTGATTGGCTGTTCGGCCGGGTTCGTCAACGTGCCACGAATCAAGGGCACGCACACGGCCATGAAAACCGGCATGATGGCGGCCGAAGCCGCAGTCGATGCAATCGCAGCCGACCGCGCCGGTGACGAACTGGACGCCTATGCCACTGCCTATGAGAATAGCTGGGTTTACAAGGAATTGCGCGGCGTGCGCAACACCGAGCCGCTGGTCTCAAAGCTGGGCGGCACGGTCGGCACGGCGCTGGCGGGCGTCAGCATGTGGCTGGAAAATTTCGGAGTCCGCCTGCCCTTCACGCTCGGCCACAAGCCCGACCACACGCAATTGTGGCGCAAGGAACATTGCTGGCCGATCGAATATCCGAAGCCTGATGGTGTCATCACCTTCGACAAGCTTTCCAGCGTGTTCATTTCCAACACCAACCATGAGGAAGATCAGCCGGTCCACCTGCAACTGAAGGACCCGACCATACCCGTGCGCATCAACCTGCCGCTCTATGACGAGCCGGCGCAGCGCTATTGCCCGGCCGGCGTTTACGAAATCGTTGAGGAAAACGGCCAGCCGCGTTTCCAGATCAACGCCCAGAACTGCGTCCATTGCAAAACCTGCGACATCAAGGACCCGACGCAGAACATCAACTGGGTGGCGCCGGAAGGCGGCGGCGGCCCGAATTACCCCAATATGTAGGACCACGCGCGATGAAACCGCTGTTCAGGATCGTTCTTGCGCTGAGCGCGGCGGGTGCAGCCGGTGCCATCTGGAGCTGGCGGCGGCTGCGCCGGAATCAGCCGGGCGAAACCGGCTGGCGCTTTCGGCTGCCGGCATTTTCCGCCGGTGCCTCGGCGCATGTCGATTCGGCCACTGCGTCCTGGCATTTCAATTTTGGCAGCAAACAGAAAGCCGCCGCCGACACCGAAGCATCGGCAACAGCACTGCCGCCTGCTGCAAGTGCCGGCTTCTATGTCTTCGATGACGAGAGCCACCGGCGCGCCCGCATCCACCACAGCGATTGCCGTTATTGCAAGCCGGCGGGCGATTCCTGGCGCGGCCCTTATGCCGACGCCGATGCGGCGACGGCCGCAGCGGATGAACTCGGCCGCGCCGACACGCGCTTCTGCCAGAGCTGTTGCGCACAGCTTTCCGCCGGCTGACACGCCCGGAACAAAGCGACTGCCGCGCGCCGCCATCAACTGCACCCGGCAACGCCTGGCCGCCTGAAGCGTCGGCTCAGTTTACAGTTTTTCACCATGGCTTGCTGCAGCAGCCGAGCAAGCCGCTGTTTCCGCGTAAAAAGCCGATTCTGGCATGAATTATGCTGCTTTTATCACACCTCGGAATCCTCGCTATCCCGATGTTGAGAGAGGATCAACAAGTGAAACAGCATATCCCGACGCGCATGGCGATGGTTGCAATCGCCGCCATTGTCAGCAGCAGCGCAGCATTGGCTGCCGAAACCAACATCTGGTC
>CAZIAA010000275.1:0-2765 GCA_964537365.1 uncultured Sandaracinobacter sp. | reverse complement strand
GAAGTCCCGATCGGCAATCTGTCGGCGCGGCTGCGGGCGGATTACAGCTGGGTGGGGGATTCCTATTTCGAAGCTTCCAATATTCCGCAGCAATTGTGGCGCAGCCACGAGAATCTGGATGCGCGACTGACCATTGCCGGCCCGGACGAGCGCTGGGAACTGGCCGTCTGGGGCAAGAATCTGACCGACGAGCTCACGCCGACCTATCTGACCTATTTCGGACCGTTCCAGCAGATTCTGACACCTTATCTGCCACCGCGGACCTATGGTCTGACATTGTCGTTCCGGATGTGATTGCGGGCGGGCGCAGGGCTGGCCGATGATCGGCCTTGCGTCCGCTTATTGTCTGACATTCCTTGAGGAGGAGGATTTCTGATGCGTGAATCGCAGGAGCCGCAGTTCCGCTATCTCTGTTCCTATCGCGCGGATTTTGTCGAGCCGCAGCAGATGATCGGCAAGGCGCATTTCGGCAGGCGCATGATCGCGGCGCTGACGGGTGGCGAACTGGTCGGCGAACGTTTGCGCGGCCGGGTCATGCCCAGCGGCGGCGACTGGGCGACGATCGACGACAATGACACCCTGCGGCTGGATGCGCGCATCACCCTCGAAACCCATGACGGCGCGCTCATTTACGTGTCTTATCGCGGCGTGCTGCGACCATTGTCGGCGGTGCACAAATACGCCCGTCAGGGTGGCCCGAAGACGGATGCGGAAAAAGCCGAAATCTATTTCCGCACTGCGCCGATATTCGAAACCGGTGATGAACGCTATGCATGGCTGAACGATATCGTTGCCGTCGGCCTCGGCGCATCCATCGGCGGTGCCGTCAAATACGACGTGTTCGAACTGCTGTAGGATTTTGCCGGGCCTTGGCCCTGCCGTATTTCGCCGCCTAATAGTCCATCATGTTGTTGTGCCCCGGCGGCAGGGTCAGTTCCAGGCTTTGCAGATCGGCCGTCAGCTCGATCTGGCAGGATAGCCGCGATGTCGGGCCGACATGGGCGGCGAAATCGAGCATATCCTCCTCCATCTCAACGGGCGGCGGCAGTTTTGCTGCATCGGCTTCGGCAATCCACACATGGCAGGTGGAACAGGCCATGGCGCCTTCACAAGTGCCTTCCAGCGGCAGGCCGAGTTCCTGACAGACGCGCAGCAGGCTTTGCCCCGGCGCGGCCTCCGTTTCCGCGACCAGCGTGCCATCGGCGGTGTAAATGCGCAGATGAGTCATGCGCGGGCCGGCTGCAGGCGCTGCACGGTGGCGACCAGCTGCTGCAAGGCGTCGTGCAGGATTGCGGCGGACAAGGCCGAATTCCAGCCCAGGCGCAGGGTCTGGCGGATGGCCTGATCGGGCACGCCGATGGCGGCCAGCACATGCGAGGTCTTGCCCGTGCCCGAGGAACAGGCCGAGCCGGTGCTGAGCGCCAATCCCGGCAGGGCCGACATGATGCGGCTGGAATCGACGCCCGGGAATGTCACCGACAAATTGCCCGGCCAGCGCTGTTCGCCCAGAGGTTCGGGCCCGTTCACCCGATGCGGCACCGCCGCCAGCAGATCGCGGGCGATGCGCATCAGCTGTTCCGCATGCGTCCGGGTGGCGGGCAGATCGGCTGCGGCCGCGGCCGCGCCAAAGCCGGCGGCAAGCGCTGGCGACAATGTGCCCGAGCGGATCTCCGCTTCCTGCCCGCCGCCATCCAGCAGCGGCGCCAGCCGGATCCCCGGCCGCACATATAAAGCGCCGATACCCTTGGGGCCGCCGATCTTGTGCGCCGTCAGCGACAGCAGATCGACATCGGCGCCGGTCACGTCGACTTTGCCAAAGGCTTGCGCTGCATCGCTGTGCAGCAGCGCGCCATGGGCATGCGCCATGCGCGCCATTTCGGCAATCGGCCAGATGCTGCCGATTTCGTTATTGACCCACATCGCCGATACCAGCGCCACATCACCCGCGGCGAGCGCCGTGGCATAGGCCGTCATGTCCGGCATGCCATCGGCGAGAACCGGCAGAAATTCGATCTGGTGCCCCAGCTTCTGCAAATGCAGTGCCGTTTGCCGGACACAGCTGTGCTCGGTCGGGAAGGTCAGCAGCCGCCGGCCTTCGCCTTCCAGCACACCTTTCAGCGCCAGATTGTTGGATTCGGTTGCGCCCGAGGTAAAGACCAATGCTTCGGGCGCGACGCCGGCCAGCTTAGCCACCTGCATGCGCGCGACTTCGACAACGGCTTTCGCCATGCGGCCGCCCCGGTGGGCGCTGTGCGGATTCCAGTGCTGCCGTTCGAGCCAGGGCAGCATGGCCGCCAGCGCCTGTGGCAGCAGCGGGCTGGTCGCCTGCGCGTCGAGATCGATGACTTCAAGCGGCATGGCGGCCGCTCCGTTGCAGAAGCTGTTGCCAGACCGCCAGAAAGCGGTCGATATCGGCGTCCGTCGTGGTCCAGCCGGTGGAAATGCGCAGCGACTGCGATGCAGCATCCGGCAACCCCATGGCCAGCAGCGTCGGTGAGGCTTTCAATGTGCCCGACGAACAGGCCGAACCCTGGCTGAGCGCGACGCCGGCCATGTCCAGCTGCATCAATTGTGTGGAGGCGGCGATGCCAGGGGTGTGCAGATTGCTGATGCTGGGCAGGCGCGGGGCAGCGGCGGCATTGACGTGGGCGCCCAATGCCACAGCGGCGGTTTCCAGACGTTGCTGCAGGCGGGCGGCGCGCTGCGGGAAATCGGCGTCCCAGGCATCGAGTGCAGCAGCCAGTCCAATCGCCCCCAGCAGATTT
>CAZIAA010000274.1:0-2793 GCA_964537365.1 uncultured Sandaracinobacter sp. | reverse complement strand
GCGCTGGGCGTGATGAGGGCCTGGGCGCTGCCGCAGTGGCGGGGGTCGAGCCAGTGATGACATCATCGACATTCATCGCCGGATCGCGGCGGCTCGGCGGTCGTGCCGGGGCGGGACGGCTTGTGTCGCGGCTGGCGGAGCGCGGCGCTACGGCCGCGGCGGAGTTCGGAATGAACAGCACGCGGCCGACATAAAGGGTGGCATCGCGGTCGATGCCATTGGCGGCTGCTATGCGGTTCCACGGCACGCGATAGGCACTGGCAATGGCCAGGCCGGTTTCGCCGCGCTTGATGCTGTGGCGCCAGCCACCGGGCACCACGGCGCCATCGGCTTTTACCGGCATGGGTTGCCAGCGCGGCGGTGATCGGGTCTGGCTGTGGGTCATGCCGCGCGGCGGCCTGGGTGCCGCGCAGGCGCTGAGGCACAGGAGGACAGTGGTTGCACAGAACAGGGAAACCGGAATTCGCACCCGTCCGTCCTTAACGCCGGTTGCGCTTAATGGAAATCATTTGTCGGCCGGACGCGGATCGGAAGGCCAGCCACAGCAACCTCGAATCGCTGGTTCTGCTGTCGGGATTCTTGACAGATGGCGCTGGCTCGTCGGGCAAGGCTGTCTCTAACATATTGCACTAGCGTTGAAAAATTTTCCGAAAGAAATGGCACATTTATTGCTGATACTCTCACCAGGAATGGGTTGCACGGATTTGTCCGGATGTTTGGGTGATGATGCCGGCATCAGGGCGATTTGTCATCCCGGCAAGGTTTCGTCGCGTGAGGGGTGGTGGCGCAGGGGGCGCGACCGCCCCTGAAAATGGCCGGAACAATGGCCGAAGTGCGCCTCATCTGCCTGACCTGCCTGCCAGCAACCCTGTCTCAGACCCCCAGCTTTGCCCGTGCCTCGGCCGACATCCAGTCGGTATCGCCCAGATAACGCCAGACTTCGCGCCCTTCGGCATCATAGAGGATGCTGACCGGCAGTGCCTGCGCGCCGATCGCGCGGCCGTATTGCATACTGCTGTCGAGGCCGGTGCGCAGATTGGGATAGGCGTCCCTGGTGAAGACCGGCGTGACCTTGGCCCAGCCCGCCATATCCTGGCTGATGGGGATGACGCGCAGCTTGCCGCGGGTCTCGGCGGCAAGCTTATCGAGGGTCGGCAGTTCCTTCAGGCAGGGCGCGCACCAGCTTGCCCAGAGATTGACCAGAACCGGCTGACCGGGACTGGCGGCGAGAATGTCGGCAATGCCCTCTGTATGGCCGTCGGCATCGGTTTCCCATTTCAGATCGGGGGCGGGCTGGCCGGCGTGTTCGAAATCGAATCCGGCGCGCAGTTGCGACGTTGCGCCGACTTGTGCGCTGCTCTCTTGCGGCGGCGGGCTTTCGGCCTTACGGCTCGGCTGCCCACAGGAGACGAGCGCGAAAGCGGCTGGCAGTGCGATCGCAAACAGGGAACAGACAGACTTCATGACATCCTCCGGCAGAACTGCAGACAGCGATGACCATGCCGACAGAGTGACCGGCGCATCCAGCGCCAATGCACTTTGGGGTGGCCGCTTTGAAGGCGGCCCGGCGGCCGTCATGGCGGAGATAAATGCCTCCATCCCTTTCGACAAGCGCATGTGGCGCCAGGACATCCGCGGCAGCCTCGCCCATGTCGCCATGCTGAAGGATTGCGGCATCATCGATGCGGACGCCGCCGACCGCATTGCCGAGGGCCTGCGCGGCATCGAATCAGAATTTGCCCGAACCGGCGTGCCGGTCGATATCGCGCTCGAAGACATTCACATGACGGTTGAAACCCGGCTGGCGGAGCGGATCGGCGCCGATGCCGGCCGGCTGCACACCGCGCGCAGCCGCAACGATCAGGTGGCGACCGATTTCCGGCTGTGGGTGCGCGACGCCATCGACGCCATCGATCAGGGCCTTCGCGGGCTTCAGGTCGCGCTGGTGACGCGCGCCGGCGAGCATGCCGAGACGATCATGCCCGGCTTCACCCACCTCCAGGTTGCCCAGCCGGTGACGCTCGGCCATCACCTGATGGCCTATTATGAGATGGCGAAGCGCGATCGCGGTCGCTTCGCCGACGCCCGCGCGCGGCTCAACCGCCTGCCACTGGGTTCGGCGGCGCTGGCCGGCACCGGATTCCCGGTCGACCGCTTCATGACGGCCAAGGCGCTCGGCTTCGACGCGCCGACCGACAACAGCCTCGATTCGGTGTCGGACCGCGACTTCGCCATCGAGTTCCTGACCGGCGCGGTGCAGGCATCGCTGCATCTGTCGCGGCTGGCCGAGGAGATCATCATCTGGGCGTCGCAGCCCTATGGCTTCGTCAAGCTGCCCGACGCTTATTCCACCGGCTCGTCGATCATGCCGCAGAAGCGCAACCCCGACGCGGCCGAGCTGGTGCGCGGCCATGCCGGGCGGATCATGGGCTGCATGACCGCGCTGATGGTCACGATGAAGGGCCTGCCGCTCGCCTATTCCAAGGACATGCAGGACGACAAGCCGCCGGTGTTCGAGGCCTATGACCTGCTGGCGCTGAGCATCGCGGCGATGACCGGCATGGTCGAGACGCTGGCCTTCGTGCCGGAACGGATGCGCGCCGCCGCCGCGGCCGGCTTCTCCACCGCCACCGACCTTGCCGACTGGCTGGTGCGCGAAGCGGGCGTGCCGTTCCGCGAGGCGCACCACATCACCGGCCGCGCCGTCAAGGCGGCAGAGGCGGCGGGCGTCGACCTACCCGACCTGCCGCTCGACACGCTGCGCGGGATCGACGCACGCATCGACGCGGGCGT
>CAZIAA010000273.1:0-2804 GCA_964537365.1 uncultured Sandaracinobacter sp. | reverse complement strand
CATCAACGGCGCACGGTGCTGGCGTCCTGCTGAAACAGCATGCGTTTCTGTTCCTCGGTGCGTTCGCCGGTCTGGAATTCGGCGCGCCGGGCGATGGCATAGGCGCGCTCCGTCGCCGGGCGCGCTGCGATTGCCTGCACCCAGCGATCGACATTGGGCAGCGATTCCCCGCTTGCATGCGACTTCAATGCTGCAATTGCCCAGGGGTAGGACGCCATATCGGCAATCGAATAGGAATCGCCGGCAAGAAAGGCGCGGTCGCTCAGGCGCTTGTCCATCACGTTCAGCAAGCGCAGCGTTTCATTGGTATAGCGGGTGATGGCATAGGGCAGTTTTTCCGGCGCATAAGAGCGGAAGTGATTGGCCTGACCCGCCATCGGCCCGAGGCCGCCGACCTGCCAGAACAACCATTGCAGGACTTCGGCACGCGCCTGTGCGTCCGCGCCATCCGGTATGAATGCCTCATGTTTGTCGGCAAGATAAAGAAGGATCGCGCCGGATTCGAAAATATGGACATTGGCGCCGACATCCTCCAGCGCCGGCATGCGGTTGTTGGGGGAAATGCGCAGGAATTCGGGCTTGAACTGGTCACCGATGCCGATATTGACCGGAACGATTTTGTAATCAGCGGCCAGTTCCTCCAGCAGCAGGGTGATCTTGTGTCCATTCGGAGTCGGCCAGTAGTGTAGACGGTACATGAACATTCTTCCTTTCTGTGCAGCACAGCTGCGCACGCGTCAGCGCGAACCTGTCTGGGTATACGCTTGAACAGCAGCAACCCCAACCTCTTGCCGCGCAGCCATTTTGCGCTGGTGTTCACCGTGCTGCTGACGACGGCGGCCGGCAACACTGCACTGCAATCGATCCTGCCGGTCATTGGCCGCAAGATCCACATCCCCGATATGGGCGTCGCCATCATCTTTTCACTGTCAGCTTTGTGCTGGACCTTTTCCGCGCCCTTTTGGGCGCATAAGTCCGACATCAGCGGCCGCCGGTTGCTGATGCAGCAGGGCATGGTCGGCTTTGCCGTCTCGACGCTGCTATGCGCCATCGTCATTCTGCTTGGCCTGAAGCTGGTGATCGGGCCGATGGTGACGCTGGTGCTGTTCACGCTGGCGCGGGCTTTGTTCGGGATCTTCGGCTCCGCTTCCAATCCGGCGGCGCAGGCCTATGTCGCGGCGCGCACGGCGCCGCTCGAACGCACGGCGGCGCTGGCCATTCTGGCATCCGCCTTCGGGCTGGGCACCATCATCGGCCCGGCTGTCGCACCGATGCTGGTGTTCCCCTGGGTCGGCCTGTCGGGACCACTGTTCGCATTCACGCTGATTGCCATCGCAGTCATCGTCTGGCTGCAATTCGGCCTGCCGGATGATCGGCCGGAGGAACGCGCGTCGGGGCGGGGGGCGGCGGCGTCCATGCCGACCATTGGTGGCTCTTCCACCGGAGCCTCGGTGCGTGCTGCTTCGGCGGCGCTTTCGACCGGCCGGCGCGAGCAGATGAAAATTCGCGATGCCCGCATCTGGCCCTTCGTGATCTTCGGCTTTGCCTCCGGTTCGGTACAGGCCGCCACCACCCAGGCCATTGGCTTCTTCATCATCGACAAGGCTGCAACCGGCGCCAGCCTGCCGGCCGAACAGCTGATTGCAATCGCCTTCATGGCCGGCGCCGGCGCCACTTTGCTGGTGCAGTGGGGCGTCATTCGAATCTTCGATCTGTCGCCGCCGCAACTGATGCTCTGGGGTTGTATCTGCGGCGCCGCCGGCCTGTTCGGCGTGGCCGTCGCTTCCAGCTTCTATACCATCATTCTCGCCTTCGCATTGTCTTCGGCCGGCTTCGGCTTTACCCGCCCGGGCTTTACTGCCGGTTCTTCGTTGGCGGTCGGCGGCGAGGAACAAGGTGGCGTTGCCGGCGCCGTCACTGCAGTGAATGGCGCCTGTTATGTGTTATCGCCCGCGATCGGCATCGGCCTTTATCAGTTGCACCCCACCCTGCCCTATTGGCTGAGCGCTTTCGCCATGATCTGGCTTGGAATTTATGCTTGGCGCAACCCGCAGTTGCGTCATGTCGACGGTCGCCAGAACATGCCCGGCACCGGACTCTAGACCAGCAGGATCTGCCAGTCCCCGCGCCCGCGCAGGAACGCCACCATGCCCGAAGCCTCGATCCCGGGCGGCAGATCGTCGGCGCGCAGATCATGCGCGGCCAGCGCCGTCTGGCAGGCATAGAGCGCAACGCCCATGTCGCGCAGCACATTCAGGGCATCATCGGCCGTCGGCCCGGCGATGGCGGCCAGAGAATCACCGCGAAACAGCACTGCGACCGGCTGCGCCAGCGCGGCCTTGGTGGCGGCCAGTTCAGCGGCGGCGGCAAAGCGCTCCGACTGGCATTCGGTGACGATCAGCAGCAGGCCGGACATTGCGGATCCTTGACCATATGGATGCTGCGCGTCCGCGCCGACAGCGCCTGATATACCCACAGCCAGCCGATCCGGCTGGGGCCGAAGCCGGCCAGCAGGCGCAGCACTTCGACTGCCTGCACCGAACCCGCTACCCCGGCCACGGCGCCCAATACGCCGGTATCGGAACAACTGGTGCCCGGCAGGTCTTCGGGTGTGCCGGCAAAACAGGCATAGCAGGGCTGATCCGGCAGATGCCCGGCGAATACGCCAACCTGGCCTTCGAACGGCCCCAGCGCCGCCGACACCAGCGGCGTGCGCAGACGGATGGCGGCGCGATTGACCAGCGCGCGTGTCGCGAAATTGTCGCAGCCATCGGCAATCACATCCTGCCCGGCCAGAAGTTCGG
>CAZIAA010000272.1:0-2829 GCA_964537365.1 uncultured Sandaracinobacter sp. | reverse complement strand
ATTCATCAACCAGATGAATCCATCCGCGGACGTGCTCGCACTTTCCTCCGTCGAGGTGGACCTGACGGGAATCGAGCCCGGACAGGGAATCAAGGCGGTGTGGCAATCCAAGCCGGTATTCGTGCGCAATCTGACGCCCAAGGAGCAGCAGGAAGCCATTGCCGTGGATGCGTCAAAGCTGCGCGACCCGGCGACGCTGGCGGAAGTCACCAAGCCCGGCCATCAGAACTGGCTCATCAATGTCGGTATCTGCACCCATCTGGGCTGCATTCCGCTGGGCATCACGTCCGATCAGTCGCGCGGCGATTACGGCGGCTATTTCTGCCCCTGCCATGGCTCGCACTACGATACCGCGGCACGAATTCGCAAAGGCCCGGCCCCCACAAACCTGGTCGTGCCGCCATATGAATTCAAGTCTCCAACCCTCATCAAGATAGGGTGACGCCATGAGCTTTCCCTGGGCCAATCAATATCAACCCAAGCATCCGCTGATGCGCTGGATGGATGCGCGGCTGCCGTTGCCGCGCCTCGTCTACAACGCCGTCGGTCCGGGTTATCCAGTGCCGCGCAACATCAATTACTGGTATAATTTCGGCTTTCTCGCTGGTGTTGCTCTGGCGCTGCAGATCGTCACCGGGATTGTGCTTGCCATGCACTATACCGCTGATGCCGGGCTGGCGTTCAACTCGGTTGAACACATCATGCGCGACGTGAATTCCGGCTGGCTGCTGCGCTATATGCACGCCAACGGCGCCAGCTTCTTCTTCATCGTCGTCTATGTGCATGTCTTCCGCGGCCTGTATTACGGCAGTTATAAATCCCCGCGCGAGCTGGTGTGGATGCTGGGAGTCGTCATTCTGTTGCTGATGATGGCGACTGCGTTCATGGGCTATGTTCTGCCCTGGGGTCAGATGAGCTTCTGGGGCGCGCAGGTCATCACTTCGCTGTTTTCCGCCATACCGCTCGTTGGCGAAGGTATCCGCACCTGGCTGGTCGGCGGTTTCGCGCCAAGTGGCGCGACCATCACCCGCTTCTTTTCGCTGCATTATCTGCTGCCGTTCGCCATTCTGGGTGTGGTGATCCTGAAACTATGGTCGCTGCACATTCCGGGGTCCACCAATCCGACCGGTGTCGATGTGCAGGGGCCGCAGGACACGCTGCCGTTCCACCCCTATTTCACTGCCAAGGACTTCTTTGGAGTCTGCATCTATCTGCTGGTGTTTTCGGCATTTGTCTTCTTCCTGCCGAATTATCTCGGCCACCCGGACAATTACATCGAAGCCAATCCCATGGCGACGCCGGCCCATATCGTTCCGGAATGGTATTTCTGGCCATTCTACGCCATTCTGCGGGCGTTCACGGTTGATTTCCTGTGGATTCCAGCCAAGCTCTGGGGCGTGCTGGCGATGTTCGCCTCCATCCTGCTGCTGTTCTTCCTGCCCTGGCTGGATACCAGCCGGGTGAAGTCGACATCCTATCGGCCGATGTACCGCATCTGGTTCTGGATTCTGGTGGTGGACGTGCTCATCCTGGGACTGTGCGGCGGCAAGCCGGCTGAAGAACCCTGGGTGCGCATCAGCCAGTTCGCGTCATCCTATTACTTCGCCCATTTCCTCCTGGTCCTGCCGCTGCTGTCATTCTTCGAAAAGCCGCTGCCGTTGCCCAACAGCATCACGGAAAGCGTGCTCGGCAAGAATGCGGCGACAGAACCCGTCGCCGAAGCCAGCGCTTCGACGCCTGCAGAATAAATAAGGGGTCAAATCCACATGGTTCGTTTCTTTGGATTCTGCGCCGGCCTCGTTTTCGTGCTGGTGCTGCTGGTAGGGGCGCTGATGCCGCGGGATGAAACCACGCCCGATCCAGTGGCGGCGCTGCACCAGCACCCGCAGAAGGTGCACTGGAATCAGGATGGTCCGCTGGGCCTCGGCGTGTTCGGGACTTATGATCGCGCCCAGCTGCAGCGTGGCTATCATGTCTATACTGCGGTCTGCGCTGCCTGCCATGGTCTTGACCAGATCGCATTCCGCAATCTGGAAGGGATCGGCTTTACCAAAGCCGAAGTGGTGGCGCTGGCAAAAGAGCGGGAAGTGTCGGACATTGATCCGGACACCGGCGAGGAAACCACCCGACCGGCGCTGCCTTCGGACCGTTTCCCCTCTCCCTATGCCAATGACGTAGCGGCGGCTGCGGCCAACAACAACGCCATCCCGCCCGATCTCAGCCTGATCACCAAGGCTCGCCATGATGGCCCGAACTATGTCCATTCGCTGCTGGCCGGCTATGGCCAGGAAGCACCTGCCGGCCTCGAAATTCCGCCGGGCCTGCATTACAATCCGTATTTCGCTTCGGTGAATATCGCCATGCCGCAGGTGCTGTTTGACGATCAGCTCGAATATGCCGATGGCACCCCCGCGACTATTGATCAGATGTCCAGGGATGTGGTTGCATTTCTGCAATGGGCTGCGGAACCGGAGCTGGAACAGCGCCGGCGCATCGGGGTTGCAGTGATGATTTTCCTGGGGCTTCTGTCCGTGCTGGCCTGGCTGTCCTACCGCCGGGTCTGGGCTGGCGTAAAGCATTGACAACGCGCTGGCGAAACGCCGCCAGCCATCGAATTCAACCGGAAAGGGCGGATCGATCGGTCCGCCTTTTCTTATTGGAAATGCCGATGCGACCCGCTTGCGCGCTGGCGGCCAGCGTCGTCCCGGGCTAGGGCGTTGGACATGGCTGAAGGATCCAGACTCTCGGGGCGTATCGCGCGACTTGCCAAGGTTGGTGCGAATATGGGCGGCTTTGCCGCCGGCACAGCCATTGCGCGCATGGGCGGCC
>CAZIAA010000271.1:0-2829 GCA_964537365.1 uncultured Sandaracinobacter sp. | reverse complement strand
AGCCTTCCGAAGTGCCATCGGCGTCGGGCGGCAGACCGAGATCGAGCGTGACCACTTCCGGCCGCGCATCGCGGATGGCGTCGAGCGCGGAATTGCGATCGCCGGCAATGCGCACGTCATAGCTGGCATAGGCCCAGCGCAATTGCCGTTGCAGCCCGGGATCATCCTCGATCACCAGAAGAACCGGTTTGGTGTCTGTCATGCCTGCATTCCCTTTTCACTCTGACCCATGTTCCTGCCTGCGGTGGAAATCGGCAGGCTGATCAGAAATGTGCTGCCGCTGCCGACGCTGCTCTGGACGTTCAGAAAGCCGCCATGGGTACGGACGATTTCCCGCGCTTCATAGGCGCCGATGCCGAAGCCGCCGTCCTTGGTCGAACGAAACGGCTTGAACAATTCGTCGCGGATGAATCCAGCCGACATGCCATGGCCCTGATCCTGGATTCGAATCCGCACCTGATGCGCACCTCGTTCCAGGCTGACGGAAATCGGGCTGTCGGCCTTGCTGGCATCGACGGCGTTCTGCAAAAGATGCGTGAACATGGCTTCCAGCCGCAGTTCTTCGCCATCGACGAGGCAGGGCCTGTCCGCCCCCGTCAGCTCCAGTGCCGGATGCTGCCGCCGCAGTTGCGCCGTGCAGGTCGTTACCAGCTGCGCGATGTCGACCCGATCGCGAGCACCGGGCACGGCCTCGCGATCGGCCGCCTCGCGTCCCATCAACTGCAGCAGGTCGCGCATCTTGGTGACGCTTTCGTCCAGCGTCGCAATCATGTCAGCCTGGAATTCCGGATTGCCCAGATGCTGTTCGGCATTGCGCGCAACGAGGCCGAGCTGGCTGACGACATTCTTGATGTCGTGCATGACGAAGGCGAAGCGGCGATTATATTCCTCGAAGCTTTGCGCTTCATCCAGCCGGGCCTGGGTGCGGGCTTCTTCCAGATAGGATGCCGCCTGCCGCCCCAATGTGCGCAGCAGATCGAAATCCTCCCAGTTCAGTTCCCGGCTGGCGACGAGGCTGCGGTGCAGCAGCAGGATTCCGCTCAGCCGGTTACGGTGAACCAGCGGAATGCCCAGCCAGATCGAGCGGTCGTGCATGGCCCATTCCGGAAGTTTCAGAATGCCATGGCTGCCCTCGGCCGTGGCCGGCCTGGCGGCTTCGGCACGCAACTGGTCGAATTCGACGATGCGGCCGGTGTCGTTGAAGAACAGCAGGATGGTGGAGCCAGCAGCGATGTCGTGAATCTCGAGGCCGGGCCAGCCGCTGTTGGCGGTCTGCTGGTAACCGCCGGCGTCGGACGGTTCGAACAGGGCGCCACCGGGGCAATCGAGCACATCGGCGATCGCTTCGATCAGGCGTTCACGGAACGGGGTGGGCTGGGCAGCGCTGCTTTCGGTGTCGATCTTGTCGATGAAATTCAGCCATTCCACCCGGTAATCATAGCGATAGCGATAGAAATTGCGGGCGATCCGCACCCGCAGTTCGGCGCGCACGCGCGGGCTGAGCGCGACCAGGCTGCCGGCAATCAGCATGGTAACAAGGAAAGTGACCTGCAGCAGTTCACCCCAATGCCCGCCCGTCATCTTCAGCCCATAGGACAGCAGCGACATGACGATCAGATAGACGCCGATGATCGAGAAGCTGACGGTCTGGAAGGCGGCGCGGCGCGACAGCTGGAACCGGCCATCGCCTTCCTGCCGCAGCGCCAGATAAATGAGCGGCGCCGCCAGCACATTCACGGCGCCGCGGATATCGTGCAACGGCTGGTTGGCGACGCCGGTCAGGAACTGCAGGGTATAGAGGTTGAGATCATAGGCGAAGATCACGCCCAGCGCGACTGCGAACAGGCGGAAGGACACGCCGCCATCGCGGCCGCTGTTGACATAGAGATTGTGCAGCAGGACCAGCCCCGAGATCGACATGACCAGACGCGAGACGACCAGCAGTCGCGCCGCCGGCGGCTGCAGCGTCAGCGGCGATTCGGTGACCCGCAGCTGGAACATGATGTCGAGCAGCAGCTGCAGGCTGACGAGGAAGCCGAAACCAAGCGCGATGACGAAGCTGTGCTGGGGGCTGTTGCTGAGGCCGAGCGAACGCCGCTGCAACAGCAGCAGAACACCGATCCAGGACGCGGTGCGCAGGGTTTCGAAGCGCGAAATCGGGAAGGATTCGGGACCGAAGCGTACCACCACGGTGTGGCCGATGGCCCAGAACGCAGTCAATATCGCTCCCAGGGCAACAGCCAGACGGACAGTGGTTGGCGCGCGTTTCAGCAGCAGAGTCAGCGCCAGCGCTGCGAAGGCCAGCGCGGCTGCCAGATGGCTTAACTGGCCAATTGTTCCCATCATCTGCGACATGCCGTGGAATCCTATAGGCCATTTATTGCACTGTCTCACAGGCTTTACAGTTCCCTGTAAAGCTTCCTTACAATCTGTGAAATGCCTTTACGACAATTCGGGCTGAAGCTGCAGGAATTTTCATGAGTCCTGTTGCCGCGCGCGGGTGGCAGGGCTATGCAGGGTGGCAGGATGACAGACCAGAAGACCGCGCGTGAACAGCGGCTGAAGGCCGCGCTTCGCGGCAATCTGCGCAAACGCAAGGCACAGCAGGCGCAGCCGGACGAACATGCGCCAGCGCAATCGCCTGACCATGCAGACCGCAGTCCCGACCAGCAGGATTCGGCCTGATCCATTTGCGCCGATGCGGGTGGCGCAGACCGTTCGCAATGGCAGGCGCTGGTCAACGGTCATGGCCCATCTGCGCCCGGTGCCAATCGCCTCTGAGTCAATCGACTGTTTCGGGCTTCAGTTCGGGAATATTGCCCCAGTCCC
>CAZIAA010000270.1:0-2832 GCA_964537365.1 uncultured Sandaracinobacter sp. | reverse complement strand
CGCCAGTTCAAGATGCTGTTTCTGATCCTCGCCAACCGGCACATGCGTTGCCTTGTACAGCAGCACGTCCGCCGCCTGCAGCACCGGATAGGTATAAAGCCCGACGGACGCGCCTTCGCGATTCTTGCCGGATTTTTCCTTGAACTGGGTCATGCGGTTCAACCAGCCGATGCGCGCCGTGCAGCCCAGAATCCACGCCAGCTCGGCATGTTCCGGCACCCGCGACTGGTGAAACAATGTGGCTTTGGCCGGATCGATTCCGGCTGCCATCAAGGCCGCTGCGATTTCCCGAGTCGCGCGGCGCAGATCGGCCGGATCCTGGCGCATGGTGATGGCATGCATGTCGGCGATGAAGAAAAACGCCCGGTCGCCGGGCGCCAGCGCATCCTGCATCCGCACCCAGTTGCGGATCGCCCCCAGATAATTGCCGAGATGGAGATTCCCCGTGGGCTGGATACCGGATACGATCAGCATGAATTACCTCTGATTACCTCTTGCGAAAGGATTGTGCGAACTGGCGCGGGTTCCAGGCGCCAATGCCGAAACCAAGCCCCCCATAAACCGCAGCGCCAATGCCGACCAGAAGCGTCAGCACAAACGCCCGGCCCAGCGCATCCCCGGCCGCCAGCGGCAACAGCCGGGCATTCAGCATCAGCAGCGCCCCGGCCATGGCCAGCGCCGCCAGCAGCATGCGCGGCGCCACCCGCAACAGCGGCGCATCGGCAAACCACTGCCCGCGTCGATACAGCGCCAGCGCCAGCAGCGCCACATTGAGCCAGGCCGCGAGCGAAGTGGCCATGGCGATGCCGACATGCGCGAAAAACCGTGACAGCACCAGATTGCCGATGATGTTGACTGCAATCGACACCAGCGCGAAATTCATCGGCGTGCGGGTGTCGCCGCGGGCATGAAAGCCGGGCGTCAGCACTTTTACCAGCATATAGGCGACAAGGCCGGTGGAAAACGCCCTGAGTGCTGCCGCGCTCGCCAGCGTATCCCCATGCGAAAATTCGCCCTGTTGAAACATCGCCGTGACGATGGGTTCGGCCGATGCAATCAGCGCCAGCGACGCCGGCAGCCCCAGCAGCAGCACGAATTCGATGCCGCGATTCTGCTGGTGAATGGCGCCGGATTCATTGCCGGCGCCAATCAGCCGGCCCATGGTCGGCAACAGCGCCACGCCCATGCCCACACCCACCATGCCCAGCGCCACTTGATTCAAGCGGTCGGCATAATAGAGATAAGACACCGACCCCTGCGGCAATGAGCGCGCTGCAATCATGGTCGAAATCAGCAAATTGATCTGAGTCGCGCCAGCGCCGATCGCAGCCGGGCCGATGCGCCGCAGCAAGGTGCGCACCGCGGGTGTCATATGCGGCAGCCGTAGCCGCGGCAAAACCCCCACCCGGCGGCAATCCCAGCACAGCCACAGAAACTGCAGCACGCCGGCAAAAGTGATGGCAACGGCCAGATTGCGCGCCGTCGCCACTGGTGTGTTGCCGCGAAAGGCAATGAATGTGGCAATGAACACCAGATTGAGGATGATCGGCGCCGAGGCATAGACCCAGAACCGTTCCAGCGCGTTCAGCAATCCACCCAGCAGGGATGCCAGCGAAATCAGCAGCAGATAGGGAAAGGCCAGCCGGGTCAGCAGCACGGTAAAAGCCAGCTTGACTGGCGAACGATCGGCAAAACCGCCGGTCATGCCCCAGACGATGGGCGTTGCCGCCACCACGATCACACAGGTGAACAGCAACAGCACCGGCAGCATGATCGCCAGCGCCTGTTCGGTCAGCCGGATGGCGCGCCGCCGCCCTTCCGCGGCATCGGAATCGCCCAGCCTTTGCGCCACCAAAGGCACGAAGGCGGCCGAAAAGGCGCCTTCGGCAAACAGCGAGCGGAACAGATTGGGCAAGCGAAACGCCACCAGAAAGGCGTCGGCGGCAAAACCGGCGCCCAGAAAGCGCGCCATCAACACTTCGCGCACCATGCCGAGGATGCGCGAAATCAGGGTCATGCCGCCAACCGTTGCGGCCGCACGCACCACCGACATCAATGAAGCTCCGGGCCGGTCCGCCGCTCAGGCGTGGCCGACCGGCTGATCCTCTTCGCCCTGCCCCTGGCCTTGCCGCTGCTGCAGATACAGGCTGCCGAAATCAATCGGCTCCAGCATCAAGGGTGGAAAGCCGCCATCGCGCACGGCGTCGGCAATCACCCGCCGGGCAAAGGGAAACAGGATGCGCGGCGCTTCGACGATCAAAAACGGCTCGATGGCTTCCGCTGGCGCCCCGGTCAGCCGGAACAGGCCACCGTAAAGCAGCTCGACCTGAAAGGCGAGATTGTCGGTATCCTGGGCGCGCGCCCGGGCCTCGATCTTCAGTTCGACTTCATAAATGTCCTGTTCGCCAGCGCGGGCATTCACATTGACATTGATGTCGATCCTGGGTTGCCCCTGCATCTGCAGCGAGCCGGGGGCATTGGGATTTTCGAAGGACAGATCCTTCACATATTGCGCCAGGATACCAGCCTGTGGCGCCACATCGGCGCCATTCGCCAGGGCTTCGGCGTCTTCGGGGGAAATTTCGGGCATGACGGCTTTCATCCTGCAGAAAATTAGGTCGGGATATGCGAATATCGCACATTACGCTGATGCGATATTCGCATATCACGCTTTGGCGGCGCCCGGCTAGCAGCCTCGATGGCGGGGAGCAAGATGAAGGCGCAAGACAGGGAAGCAAGACAGGAAGACGGCAGCGCGGCCGATGCCGAATTATATCCCTATATCCGCCCGGCCTTGCCCGCCGGGCAATAATTCTTATCTGTTGCAACAGG
>CAZIAA010000269.1:0-2843 GCA_964537365.1 uncultured Sandaracinobacter sp. | reverse complement strand
AGGCGCGACAGACCAGATTATCCGGGTTCAGCGCTTCGCGGCCATCGTCGGAGCGGCGGTCCGCCGGGGTGTTGGGGAACAGCGCGATGGCCGGAATGCCCAGCGACTCGGCCTGTTTTGCCAGCGCCGGCAGGCGGTCGACGCTGTGCCGCGACACCCCCGGCATGCTGGCGACCGGTTCGATATGGTCCTGGCCTTCGCAGACGAAGATCGGCCAGATCAGATTGGCCGGCGACAGCCGCGTTTCCGCGACCATGGCGCGCGACCAGCTGGTCTGACGCAGCCGGCGCAGGCGGGTTTCGGGATATTGTCCAGTAATCATGATTGCCGCCCCTGTAGCGCCGCACAGGCAGGGGCGCTAGAGTAACGACCATTGTGGCATTATTTCCGATGGATGAACTGCAGGCCCTGCTGGTGTTGAAGGCGGCCAATGGTCAGCCGATCAGCTATGGCGAGGTGTTCGCCTGGTTCGGTTATCCGTTCCAGCGCTTTCAGGTCGGGCAGTTATGCGCAGCACTCAGCGAAATCGACAGCCGCCAGCGCGCTTTGGGGCAGCCGGAGCTGGCCAGTCTGGTGGTGCGGCGTTCGGACGGCTTGCCGGGGCAAGGCTGGTGGCTGGCGCTGCCGGAGGGGGCGTGGACGGGCGCATTCACCGGCCCCAGGGCAGCGGCCTTTGTGCGCCGCTGTCAGCGGCAGGCCTTTGATTTCTGGCAGGCTGCAACCGCCGGGGACGACAGCATTCAGAGCGGCTGACGGGCGGCGGCTTCGCGGAAGGCCATGATTCCGCCCACCATGATGACGATCATGATCACTTCGGCGAACATCGGCGGAAAGGCAGCGGCAGCAAAGCCGTCGAGCACCAGACTGAGGGTGCGGCCGAACAGGGTTATTGCAAACAGCACCAGCGGCACTTTCAGCGGCTCCGGATCGGCGCGCCAGGCGCCCAGCAGCGCAAACAGCCCGGCGCCCAGAAACAGCGCGGGAAAATCCGCGCGCACGGTGGCCAGCCCCAGGATGTTTTCCGGCAGCAGGTGAAAGCGCGCCGCCAGATCCGCTGGTTTCAGCAGAAAGGCGGTACCAATGCCGATGTTGAAGATCCCAACGAGCGCGATCAATATCCGGAATATTCTCGTCAACGCCTGTCTCCCTCATGTCCGTCATGCCTGTGCCGGCCTCAATCATTGCCAGGCGACAGCTCCCAGGCCTGCAACCGGTGCGCCATCGCCCAGAAATGCAGTTCATAGGTGCAGGCCTGCGCGAACACCGCGGCCATGCGCGCGCGTTCCGCGGCATCGGCCCGGACCAGCTCGGATTCCAGAATCGCCACGGCCTGCCGGGTGGAGGCATCGAATACCTCGCTGTCATAAGTGTCCACCCAGGTTCGATAAGGGTGGCCTTCGCCCAGCGCCCGCGCCCGCTGCACCAGCACCTTGCCGACATGGGCGTAGATCCAGAAGCAGGGCAGCACGCCCGCCACCCCCAGCGCATAGGATTCAGTGGCGGCGATTGCTATCAGCCAGGATACATAGCCCAAAGTGGTCGGCGATGGCACCGGCGCATCCGTGCCGGTCAGCAGTGCTTCGCGTTCCGGCGCCAGCAGCGTATCCGCCAGCAGCGCGCCATGCATACCTTCCTCGACCTCGATGGCTGTTGCCGCAGCACCCGCCCAGAAGCGCGCTTCAGCGCGGCTGTGTGCCTTCGCCGCCAGCAGCGCCATGGCGCGGGCATAATGCGCCAGATACAGCCCGTCCTGCAGGATGTAATTGGTGAAGGCGCGGGCATCGAGGCTGCCATTGGCCAGACGATTGAGGAAGGGCAGCGCTTCGATTTCCGTAATCGTCGGGCGCACCTGCGCCCACAGGGCGGCTGTGTGTTCGCCGGCGGAAAAATCCTTGATCATCATTCCCTTTCCAACAGTTGTCGCATGCCGGGCCTGCCTAGAGCGGCCGGGCGAGGCCAAGCCCGCCATCCACATCGATGACGGCGCCGGTCATGAAGCCATTGACGGCGCAGGCCAGGATCTGGAAGGCGATTTCATCCGCATGGGCCGGCCGGGGCACTGGCAGCGGCAGTGGCTTGTCGATCGGGAACCCGGCCGCGCGCAGCATCGGTGTATCGACCAGGCCCGGCGAAATGCAGTTCACCCGCACCGGCGCCAGTTCTACGGCGAGCGCCCGGGTCAATGCTTCGATGGCGGCCGTTGCCGCAACCAGTTGCGCCCGGCCGGGGCGCGGATTACGCGATGCCGCGCCGGCGATAAAAGTGAGCGAGGCCCGGTCGGCGAATTTTGCATGACGGGCCGCGATATAGCTGCCCCAGAATTTCGAATCGAAGGTGGCGCGCGCTTCCGCCAGCGGCAGTTCCCGGATCGGTCCGGCGCGAAACTGTGCCGCCGTGATGACGATGTGGTGAAAGGCACTGGTATCGGCAAAAAATTGCTGCACGGCGTCTTCGTCGCGAATGTCGAGGCTGACAGGCTCAAGCGGCACATCGGCTTCGGCAGCAGCCGCCCGCGCCTTGTCGAGGCTGCGGCCGGCAATGGTCACTTGCGCGCCCTGCCCGGCCGCCATGCGCGCCGTCGCGAGGCCAATGCCGGAACTGCCGCCGAGCACGAGGACCCGGGCGTCTTGCAGATTGTCAAAAGCCGTCCCTGATTCCATCGCCACTCACCATCTGCCCGATATGTCTGCCCGGCACCGGCCGCAAATGCAGCGCAAGGCTGCCACCAAAGCGCCGTCACAACAAGTCCTGCCAGCCGTCTGACCACACACGCGACACAATTCCCGGCGCCGGCATCGCACCGCGTCTGTTGCGCAACGGCGACGCCGGGCATAGCGTCCAGG
>CAZIAA010000268.1:0-2851 GCA_964537365.1 uncultured Sandaracinobacter sp. | reverse complement strand
TGGTGGCGTTGCGCCGCCAGCCGCAGGCGCAACCCTAGATATGCGGCTCCAGAAGCCGGTGCAGGTGGACGATGACATATTTCATATGCGCATCATCCACCGTGCGCTGCGCTTCGGCGCGCCAGGCACGTTCCGCCGAGGCATAATCCGGGAAAATGCCAACGACATGCAATTTGGAAGCATCGTCAAATTCATGGCCACGCGGATCATCCACATGACCGCCAAATACCAGATGCAATCTGCTCATGATTGTTGCTCCAGCCGATGGAATTCTTCGGTAACGGCAGCCAGCGTCTTTTCCGCCCAGGCTTCGAATTCCGCCCCATCCCAGGCGCGATGGTCACCCGCCGCATAAGCCAGGGCATTGCGGTAGTAGAACAGCGCGTTCATGCGATTGGCAACCCAGTTGTTGGCCATGCGGATCACCTTGGCCGGGGCGCCGACGACGATCGAATTGGACGGCACGATCGTTCCGTCCTTCACATAGGCGTGCTGGCCGACGATCGAATTGTCGCCGATATGGCTACCGCCATAAATGGTGGCATTGATCCCGACCAGCACATGATTGCCGATGCTGCTGCCGTGAATGGTGGCATGGTGGGTAACCGAACAATATTCGCCGATGACCACCGGTACGCCGGGGTCGGTGTGGATCATCACGAAATCCTGAATATTGCTATAGGCGCCAATATCGACATGCGCCGTTTCCGAACGGATGACGGCATTGCACCATAGCGAACTCCCTGCCCGCATGCGCACCTTGCCATAAACGAGAGCGCTGGGGTGGATGAAAGCTGCGTCGTCGAGGTCGAGTTGACTGTTTCCGTGCATGCCCCCGTGTTTATTTCTGCTGCTGCATAACGTCCACCAGCGCATCGAAACCATTGCGATCAATATAGGACTTGAAATCGGCCTCTTGCGTAAGCGCGACGTTCACGCCATTCACGACGATGTTGGAAACAAGCGGTTTTTCGCCACTGCGCACCTGCCATATCGCCTGGATCGGCTGCCCGCCCTGGGGATCGGTGATGCGGGTATAAACATCGACATCGCCGCGATTGCCACGCGGCGCCGTCCGCACCACGGAAATCTTCGCCGTTGCAAAGTCATACAGGCGGTCGGAATAGGTGTTGACGAGAAAATCGGGCAATGCCTTGCGATAGGCCTGCAATTGCGCATTGCTCAGCTTGATCGGGCTGTTGGCGGCACGATAAGTGCGGATCAGCCGGAGCCCGGTGCGATCGACATCAAAATTCTCGCCCAGCAGAGTACGAAACTTTGCCCGGGCTTCGTCCCGCGAAATATTCTTGTCGCGCAGAATGGCAAAGGCCTTGTCAGCGAGGCCGGCAATGAAATCCGCTGCGGCTTTCTGTTGTGCGGCACCGGCTGGCGCAGCGGCACTCTGCGCCTGAGCCGGTGCCATGATCGCCATCGGGCTTGCTGCTGCCAGTATTGCGGCCATCAGGAATTTCTTCAAAGTTGTTCTCCTTGGGCAGTTATGCCGATTTCCACATTGCCACGATAAAAAAGCCGGGCATTTCACCCGGCTTCGTTATCACTTCAAACTTTGCTTCGTGCTGAACGGCATTGCGCCGGCGGCACGGCCGGATCAGATCATTTACGGCCGCGCGGTGTCAACACACCAAGACAGGCACCGGCCAGCAGCCCCAGCAGCACGGTGGCACCCGCAGTGGCGCCCGGCCGTTCCTGCTTCTGCTGCTGGGCCCAGGCGCGCGCATCGTCCGCCAGGGCACGCGCCCGGGCGACCGTATCCAGCGCCGCATCGCTTGCATCCGCAGCCTGACGGCGGGCCACATCGCCGAGCTCCGCCGCGCGCGAGCGCGCATCCGCGGCAACCACACGCGCCCGCGCGCGCGCTTCGCCATAGGAGGTTTCCGCCTTTGCCCCAAAGCTGCGCGCGCGATCCTTCACGCGCCGCAGTTTCTCACTCACACGCTCCGCGGCATCATTGTCCAGATTGCTCAACAAGCCGGGATCGGACGTATTATAGGCCGCATAAATCGGCACCGGCTTGCGGCGGCGGGCATAGCATAGTCCGGCCACGGCGGAAATTCCAAGCAGCGCACCAGCCGCCGCGAGCGCGCGGTTGTGGTTTATCCAGTCCAGGCTGTCATCCAGCATGTCGGCTGCAGCATCCAATAGTTCATCGGTCACGCGATCAAACTCCGCAAGGCTTGCTTCCTTCGCTTCCATCCACAGATTCCGCGGCTGCATTCGCACACGAAGCTCCGCGACATTGCCGGCCAGGCGCAGTCGCCGCGCATTCGCGTCTTCTTGCAGGCGCAGCATTTTCAATGCCGTCTGCCGCTTCATTCCGCCTCTCTCCCGGCATCATGCCGCGCTGCGCCGGTGGCCGCAACCCCGGCCTTATGCCCGGCCACCAGTTTGAGGTCGCGGGCGATCCGGCCCATGCTGTCGCGGGGCAAAGGCGAACGCGAAGACAATCCGCCCGTCCCACTTTTCAGCAACAGCAACCCAATAATTGCGCAAAAGGCCGCAATTGCCAGCAAGGATTGCAGCATGCCGATCCACAGCGACAGAAAAACCACCGCCGCGGACACGAACAGCGCCAGCATGACGACCAGCAATGCGATCGAGGCAATGATCTTGGCGCATTGCCAGACCAGAAAGCGGATATTGTCCGCCGCCTCTAGTCTGGCAGTGGCGATTTCCGCCGCCACCAGCCCCTTGACGTCGGCAACCACCTCCGTCCAGATGGCAATCACGCTCCAGCCGGCCTGAGTGGACTGATGTTCGGCCGCCCCCGCATCCACCTTTTCGGACTCAGTCGTCACCGTCACCCTTCAGCAGTCTTGCCAGGGCAAAACCA
>CAZIAA010000267.1:0-2854 GCA_964537365.1 uncultured Sandaracinobacter sp. | reverse complement strand
CGATGTATTCTGGCAATCCGGCCCGCCACTGGATGGAGTCTGGCTGCCGGATCAGGGCGTGCCACCCTATCGCGGCCGCGGTTGAGAGAAAATTCCACCTGATGGCTGGCACTGGTGGGAAATGCCCGCCACAGTAATCTGGAATAGAACCCACAACCAAAAAGGAGAGAGATTATGGCAGGACCACTTGCAGGGGTGCGAATCATTGAAATGGCCGGGATCGGGCCGGGGCCTTTTGCCGGCATGATGCTGGCCGACCATGGCGCCGAAGTCATCCGCGTCGACCGTCCCGGCCGTCAGGCGCCGGAGCCGGTGCTGGGCCGCAATCGCAAATCGATCATTGCCAATCTGAAAACGCCGGAAGGCGTTGCCGTGGTGCGCGATCTGGCGAAAACCGCCGATGGCTTCTTCGAAGGTCTGCGCCCCGGCGTGATGGAGCGCCTGGGCCTTGGCCCGGATGTGCTGCTGGCCGATAATCCGAAACTGGTTTACGGCCGCATGACCGGCTGGGGCCAGACCGGCCCCTATGCCCATGCCGCTGGCCATGACATCAACTATATCTCTTTGGCGGGCGCGCTCCATGCCTATGGCCGCAAGGGGGAAAAGCCGACTCCGCCAATCAATATGGTGGGCGATTTCGGCGGTGGCGGCATGATGCTGGCATTCGGCATGGTGTCCGCCATTCTGGGCGCGCGCGCATCCGGCAAAGGCCAGGTGATCGACTGCGCCATGACCGAAGGCGCCGCCGTGCTGATGGGAATGATCTGGGGCTTCAAGGGTCTTGGCAACTGGAAGGACGAACGCGGTACCAATATGCTGGATACTGCGGCGCATTTCTATGACAGCTATGAATGCGCCGATGGAAAATATATCTCCATCGGCTCCATCGAACCGCAATTCTATGCCGAACTGCGCCGGCTGACCGGGCTGGATGCCGATGCCGATTTCGACGCCCAGATGGACCAGTCGCAATGGCCGGCGCTGAAGAAAAAGATCACGGCGCTGTTCCTGTCGAAGCCGCGCGCGCATTGGTGCGAATTGATGGAAATGACCGACGTCTGCTTCGCCCCCGTGCTGTCGCTGACGGAAGCGCCTGCGCACCCGCACAATCAGGCGCGCGGCACTTTTGTCGAAGTGGGTGGCATGGTGCAGCCGATGCCGGCGCCGCGCTATTCACAGACCGACACCGGCACGCCGCGGCCGGCGCCCAAGGCCGGCGCCGACACCCAGGAATTATTGTCCGCACTTGGTTATGATGCCAACCGGATTGCCAGCCTGAAAAGTGCTGGCGCCATCGGCTGAGCAAATCAGAAGGCGGGCTTGCCCCCCAGGGCTTGCTTCAGGGCTTGACATGACGGAGCGGGCGCGCGAGCGCTGTTCCGTCATGGCTGCCCGTGCGATCTATGCAACCGATCCGGAACACAGCCGGGGACGTTTTTATCCGGACACGCCCAGTCCGTTCCGGACAAAATTCGCCCGCGACCGCGACCGCCTCATCCACAGCACGGCCTTTCGCCGCCTGCGCTACAAGACCCAGGTATTTGTCGCCCCCGAACAGGACCATTTCCGAGTCCGTCTGACTCACAGCCTCGAAGTGGCGCAGATTGCGCGCAGCATCGCCCGTATCCTGCGCCTGGACGAGGATCTGGCGGAAGTGGTGGCATTGGCGCATGATCTCGGCCATCCGCCATTCGGGCATTCCGGCGAACATGCCCTTGCCCGCGCCATGGCGCCCTTTGGCGGCTTTGACCACAACGGCCATGCCATCCGCATCGTCACTCTGCTCGAACACCGCACGCCGGATTATGATGGCCTGAATCTCAGCTGGGAAGTGCTGGAAGGCATTGCCAAGCATAATGGCCCTGTCGCCGATCCCGGCTGGGCGCTGCATGACGCGGATCGGCTGTGGCCGCTGGAGCTGGCCAGCTGGTGCGGGCCGGAAGCACAGGTGGCAGCGCTGGCTGATGATATTGCCTATAACGCCCATGATCTGGACGATGGTCTGCGCGCTGGGCTGTTCGATGTCGAGGATGTTGCCGCCAAGGTGCCCATTGTCGGCCAGTTGTGGCGGCAAACGCAATCGCGCTGGCCCCGGGTCCACGATAAGGCGCGGCTGGTGCCGCCATTGATCCGCGACCTGATCGGCGTGATGGCGGACGGCCTGTTGCAGGAAACCCGCCAGCGCCTTGATCATTATCGGCCGCAATCAGTGGTCGATATCCGGCATGCGGATCAGCCGATGGTGCAGTTTCCAGCTGCGATACTGACGGAAATGCAGCCGCTCCGACGCTATCTGATGGCGGAAATGTACACCCATCCTTCCGTGCAGGAGATTTGCGCCCCTGCCGAGCGCATTGTCGAGGAGTTGTTCACGGCCCTGCACGCCCGGCCCCATGACCTGCCCGCGCCTTGGCAGGCGCGGCTGGCGCTGGCTGGCGACGATGCGCAATCGCAGGCCCGAATCATTGCTGACTATGTCGCGGGCATGACCGACCGCTTCGCCATCCACGAACACCAGCGGCTGACCGGCCGGCAGTTGATGCCGGTCGACAATTATTTCTAGCTGCGTTTCTTCAGCTGCGGCGCGGCGGCGCCAGTGCCACCTGCCAGCGTCCCGACTGCGGCCGCAACAGGCAGGGTCCAAGCGTCGCGGCAATTCCGGCATCCAGCTTTGCCAGCGCAGCTTTCAGGCCGGGCCCATCCGGCCGCGCCCCGAACTGATGCAAGGCGCGCTGCAACAGGCGCAGGCGCAATTCCTGCGGCAGCGCTTCGCAATCGAGCCACAGCCGGCCATCATGATCGATTTCCGCACGGCTGTGCCAGGCGCGGTCTTCGGCCCAGTTGAGTGCCGCCT
>CAZIAA010000266.1:0-2886 GCA_964537365.1 uncultured Sandaracinobacter sp. | reverse complement strand
AGCGCGTCGAAATCAGTATCGTCTTTTGGATCACCCATTTCGGCGGAAATGGCGTTGAAACGCTCGATCATGTCGGCAACGTCGCGCACGCCATCCTTGACATTTTCCAGCACGGTCTTGGCGTTATCAAGCTGCGGCTCCTGCGCCAGATAGCCGACGCGCACGCCTTCGGCGGCCCAGGCTTCGCCCTGATATTCGGTGTCGATGCCGGCCATGATCTTCATCAGCGTCGATTTGCCAGCGCCATTGATTCCGATGATGGCAATCTTGGCGTCGGGCAGGAACTGCAGGTTGATATCGTTCAGAATCGGCTTGGGCGCGCCGGGAAAGGTCTTGGTCAGACCCTTCATGACAAAACTGTATTGATAGGCCATTGGTGGTCCTTGGCAGTGCAATCAGAAAAAAGAGACGAAATTCTTGCCGGCCCTCTAGCGCATGTCTCGCAGCGGTTCAAACCCGGCGGCGTGCAAAAGCATCAGCCCGCAGTCGGCGGCGGACGAACAGCAGCCGCCACTCGGCGAAGAACAAGTATTTAGCCGCCGTCCGGCGAAGAATAGCCATTCAGCCGCCATCCGGCGAAAATAGGCATTTAGCCGCCATCCGGCGGCGGGGCCAGCGGCAGCACCAGCCGCGCCCGCAACCCGCCGCCGGCGCGGTTGTGCAGTTCGACATCACCACCATGGCCGCGGGCGATGGCGCGCACCACGGCCAGCCCCAGCCCGGTGCCGCCGGTTTCCCGGCTGCGCGAACCCTCCAGCCGGAAGAAGGGCTCAAACACACGCTCCAGATCCGCATCTGCAATGCCCGGGCCATAATCATCGACATCGACAATCGCCCGCCCGCCCCGTTGCCGCACCCGCACCCGCGCGCGCTGACCATAAGCAACGGCATTCTCCAGCAGATTGCCGAGCAGCCGGCGCAACTGCACTGCATCGCCATCGACCACCGCCGTCTCTGCCGCATCCATCGCCACCGGGCGGCCGGTATCGGCCAGATCCGCCACCAGATTTTCCACCAAAGAAGCCAGTTCCAGCCGCTGCCGCCCGGCGGTGTCGCTTTCGGCACGCACAAAACCAAGCGTCGCCTGCATGATGGCGGCCATTTCCGCGACATCGGCTGCAATCGGCGCGCGCGCGTCGGCGGGCAGGGCTTCGGCCCGGAACGCCAGCCTCATCAGCGGCGTGCGCAGATCATGCACGATTGCGCCCAGCATCTGGGTGCGGTCGGCAATATAGGCACGCAGCCGCTGCTGCATGCGCGCCACGGCATCGGCCGCCCGTTCCACCTCCATCGGCCCGCGAATGACCGGCAGTACCGCGGCGGAATCGCCGCCGATGCGTTCGGCGGCATCGGCGAATTGTTCGAACGGCCGCGCCAGCCGCCGGGCAAACAGCCAGGCCACCGGCAGCATGGCAAAGGCCGTAGCCAGAAACAGCAGCAGAAAACGCCGTTCGCGGGTGTCGAACAGGCCGCCGCCGCGCGGCTCGATCAGCATCCAGCCCTGATTCTGCCGGATGCCCAGCTGGAAATGCCCCAGCAGCGCCGGCTCGGGCGCGGCCCGCGCACCATTCGGGTAAATCTCGACAAAACGCCGCCCTTCAGCAGTATCGACGCGAATGAAGATATCCTCCACCGGCCGGCCCAACGCCAGCGCCAGATGGCGCTGCAGCCGCGCCACGGCGGCAGTCGGCGGAGTCGCCATCCCGGCGGGGGCGGCAGGCACGAGGCGAAATTCCAGCTGGGTCTGATCGTGGCGGAAAATGGCTGCGGCAATGGCCCGGACCGATATCGCGCGCGGCGGATCGGGCGGCACCAGCACCAGCAGCGCCACGCTGACCAGCTGCGCCACCACCACCGTTGCCAGAACCAGCGCGAAGATTTGCGTGAACAGCGAACTCGGCACATGCGCCCCCTGCAGCGAAGGCCGCGGCCCGCCGCCGGCCGCGCGGGCAGGATTCCCGCCGTTCAGCGCCACACCACGTCCGGCACGAACAGATAGCCTTCGTTGCGCACGGTCCGGATCAGCTCCGCGCCATCGCCGGCCGCGCCCAGCTTGCGCCGCAGCCGGCTGATCTGCACATCTATGGTCCGGTCCTGCCCGGGCTGGCCGGCTGCGGAGCCCGGCGCCGTGCCGTGCATGTGCTGCAGCAGCTGGTCGCGCGTCAGCACCTGTTGCGGCTGTTCGACAAAGGCCTGCAGCAACAGGAACTCACTCTCCGACAATGACATCAGCGCTGCATCCGGCGACATCAGCCGCCGCCGCAACAGATCCAGATGCCAGCCATCGAACTGCGCCACCCGCCCGGCCGCCGCCGGCACGCTTGCAGCCCGACGCCGCAACACGGCGCGGATGCGCGCCAGCAGTTCGCGCGGGTTGCAGGGCTTGGCCAGATAATCATCGGCGCCCATTTCCAGCCCGACGATTCGGTCACTGTCATCGCCCATCGCCGACAGGATGATGATAGCGGGCGCATCCGGCCCGGCCAGCCGGCGCGCGATCGACAGCCCCGGTTCGCCCGGCATCATCAGATCGAGCACGATGAGATCGAAATTCCGACCCGGCCGGGCCAGCGCCCGATCCATGGCGGCGCCATCCGCCGCCACCGTCACGGCATAGCCATGGCGGGTCAGGAACTCCGCCACCAGGGCGCGGATTCCGGGATCGTCGTCAACGAGCAGGATCTCCGGCACGGGCCAGCCCTCCGTCACAGGATTCCGATGCCGGCCGGCAATATCATGCCCGCGGTCCGGCGCGGCCGCATCCTTTCGCCGCCGTTATCCCGGCGCCGGGCCGGCCATCCGCCCCGGCGCTGGGGCAGCAGCGCCGATCAGTCGCTCTCCGCCAGCCCGCCGCTGACACCAGCCCGGCTCGGCCTGTCCGGCACG